>NZ_QUJT01000039.1:267-1151 GCF_003480955.1 Clostridium sp. AM27-28 | reverse complement strand
CATATCGACATGGTACAGTACAATCCGACCGTTATCTTCGACGAGGGAACACCAGAAGAGGTTCTGATTGTAAAAGACGGCAAGGTTGTTTGTTTGGGCGACAAATAAAACTATTGCATCCAACTAGACAGTTCACCCCAATTATAACCATATAAATATACCTTACTGTTTTGTATGACGCCAGGAATCCCCGTTCAGCCAGTGTATCGGCTGAACGGGGATTCTTGGTATTTTTAAGTCTGATTTGGATGTGAAGTACCGCCTCCCGAGCAAGAAAAACAGGTGACATTGAGCCGGTATGGAACTGCGGCTGGATGGCAAGCAAGCCGATGCAGGCGATTATCGTCCTGCTGTACGGCAGTACCGTATTCTACGCAATTTTCAGCGCACTGGGAATGCTTCCAGCAGGATGGTAAACCCCTTATCACGAAATATTTATAACATATTCGCAAATGGGTATATTTGTTTATAAGTGTGTGCGGGTTTGATAGTATATAGTCAAACCTCATGAGGAACAGAAAAAACTAAATAAACAGCTATGAAACAGAGAACAATGACAGGCAGATAGCTTAAATCGGCTGGATGCAGAGACTGTCAAATAATAACAAAAGCGAGGAGAATGAGTTATGAGTGATAACAGAATTATCGAATGTATGGAACGTGCACAGTATCTTCTTGGCAACCTGATGGCTGTTAAACCGGGCGAGGAAGTTTTGATTGTCGTTGACCCTCAAACCGACGAGAGAATGACCCAGGCGATGGCAGCAGCCGCTTTAAACTGCGGCGCTGAGTACGGCGTATACATGATGCCGATTCGTGGAAAAGACAAAGCAACCATCTTCCCGAAATCTCTGGAACTTGGCATGGATGCCTGCGATGTATTT
>NZ_QUJT01000039.1:0-257 GCF_003480955.1 Clostridium sp. AM27-28 | reverse complement strand
CTTGGCATGGATGCCTGCGATGTATTTGTCGGCATGACCACCGCATCCGGTGCAGCTATCTACAATAACCACCTGAAAGAGCTCATCAACCAGAAGAAACTTCGCGAGGTTTCTATCTGCTTAAGAAATATCGACAACTTCACACGAGGCGGCGCTCTGGCAGACTACGAAGCAGTTTACGCAGATGGCGAGAAACTGCAGGCTATCTGGAGAGGTCATAAGATGGCTCACATCACCACACCGGCTGGTACCGACCT
>NZ_QUJT01000038.1:0-1202 GCF_003480955.1 Clostridium sp. AM27-28 | reverse complement strand
GGGGTCATGGATTGCAAAATCAGCAATCATGCCTTTGGAAACAAACTGCTGCTGGCAAAACTCCCGGACAAGGACAGCGTACTGGTCGGGCGGTATCTCTCTGGGGATGGTAAGCACCCACCTCCTTGCAAGCTGGGAGTTCCATTGCTTCTCCACCGCTTCGGCGGCGTTCCATAAGGTATTACGGTCTGCATACTCCGGCGGGGCATTTGCTGGGAGCAGAATCTCATTGTGGACGATACCACGCTTTTCCGGGTAGTGCTTCACTTGCTGGTCGTATTCACAGAACAGCTTTTCGCCACTCTGGTAAGCAGCGGCGGCAACCGCAGACTGCCGCTGGCTGCGCTGCACAATCGTGATTTCGTTGTGTGGACAGGGCATTTCGTGTCCCTCCTTTCGCTAATTGGTGGACGGGGTGGCGTTTTGCCATCTCATTTTGGGCAGAAAAAAAGCAGGAGACCTTTTTCAGATTTCCTGCTCGGTGTGCCGCTATGTGGGCGGCGGGTATTTAATTGTAAAAGTTCGGGGCAAGTTGACCCGATGTGAAGCTGACAAACTGGAAGTTGTCAAAGAGAATTGTTCCAGTATTCCACAGTATTGCCATTCACATCATAGAATGTAATGGTTCCCGCACTTATAGGCAAAACAATCGCAAAAGGTTTATTGCTGTCAATGTCAAGCACTTGAATTGTGTTGCCGTCATCTATTTCAAGCTGTGTTACCTGTTGCTGATTCATAGAAATAAATGCTCGCTCATTATATCCTTCTACGGTGTACTCGGCAATTCCTCTTTGAACCCCCGAAAGGTTTCCACCCCCACGGAAAAAGTATCCAAAGGAAAGACCAGGACGGTTGACATAGACGGAAAAAGAATGGTCACTCAAATCCTGAGGGTAAGAAATATATGCAGCCATCGTGCTGGAAACGCTTCCATCGACCGTCCAATCATCCTTAATCTTCTGCGACGAACGAATATCTGCCTCCAGCTTAGATGAAGTCACGCCGATCTCATTGTTCGTATAAAGAAAACAAACAAATAAAATACAAGCAAGAACAACCCCTATCACAATTTTAAGAAATATTTTTTTCACGCTATCAAAACTCCTTGTCAACTACCGATTTGTTGTCATCTTCATTATACTTCATTGGCTATCGAAAAGATAGCATATTTTATGAAACTTGTCGGCTGGGAACAGCTTGCA
>NZ_QUJT01000037.1:0-1224 GCF_003480955.1 Clostridium sp. AM27-28 | reverse complement strand
CGTTTTGTGTTGGATAAAAACACGAAGCTGCCGCACCTTAGTGCGACAGCCCCATTTGCCCGACGGGCAGCGTGCAGAGCTGATCGACGGGCAATTTTATAATATGGCACCTCCGAGCCGGATTCATAAGGAAATTTCCTACCAGATTTCCCGCCTTCTTGGAAATTATATCGAGTCCAACGGCGGAGAATGCCACGTTTATCCGCCTCCTTTCGCTGTCAATCTGGATGCGGATGATAAAGATTGGGTTGAGCCGGATATCTCTCTTATCTGTGATCCGAATAAATTGACCGACCGCGGCTGTTCCGGCGCTCCCGATCTCATTTTCGAAATCGTATCTCCATCCAGCCGGCGCATGGACTACCTTATCAAAAATGCTCTGACTCCCTTAAACTTACCGAATAAAATTCGTCGACGTCCGCTCCTCCTGTTCCGGAAGACCATATTCTTTCTTGCCAAGCTCGATGGACTTCATAAGAAATGTCATATTCTTTGCAAGCATCCGCATCGTCTGCTTGCCTTCCTCATCCATCTCTGCCTCCCCTTTCTCACAGCCGTGAATACTGTTCCAGTATCTGCTGGATGCGATCGGCATATTGCTGATGGTAAAAAATTTGTTCAATTCATCAAAAGTCGCTGAGCAGCCGCCTCTGCGTGCACAGACTACACTGGCACCCACCTTCATGCTCTTATCAAAGGACGTGCTGTAAAACAAGCGGTCAAGACAGGCAATCAGCGTCGCATTAGCCGATGCATAGTAGACCGGACTGGCAATCACCAGGCCATCCGCCGCCTCAAAGAGAGGTGCCAGCTCATTTACGATATCATCAAACACACATTTTCCAATTTCGCTGCACTGGTTACAGGCAATACAGCCCCGGATATCTTTATTTCCAATCTGCATGGTTGTTACCTCTACCCCACTATTTCGAAATACATTCTCCATTTCCCGGATGGCAATGGATGTGTTGCCGTTCACACGTGGACTTCCGTTTAGAATTAATACTTTGCTCATTTGGTTTCCTCCTTTTACTCTACGATACATTTATTCCAACAAATTGCTTTTAAACAGTCTGTAAGCGTATATATTGTCTTCAGGTGTCTACAACTGTCTACATAAAAATGAAAATGCAAAAAAGCGGAAACCCTGATGAATCAAAGCTTCCGCAATAATAAAAAAGAGCGCGAGACGGGACTCGAACCCGCGGCCTCGACCTTGGCAAG
>NZ_QUJT01000036.1:772-1302 GCF_003480955.1 Clostridium sp. AM27-28 | reverse complement strand
CACCCGGCAGACCGCCCCCGTCAGTGCGTGTTTGGCGGCACTTCCAATGCCCTGGACTTCCTGCCCCTTGACCGTTCCGGCAACCGCCGCTTTATCCCCGTCATGGTGTACCCGGAGCAAGCCGAGGTTCACATTTTGGAGGACGAAGCTGCTTCCAGAGCCTATATCGAGCAGATGTGGGCAGAAGCGATGGAGATTTACCGAAGCGGCAGGTTCAAGCTGGCTTTCAGCCCCGCCATGCAGCGCTATCTCAAAGAACACCAGCGGGATTTTATGCCGGAGGACACCAAAGCCGGGATGATACAGGCGTATCTTGATAAGTACACCGGGAGCATGGTCTGCTCCAAGCAGCTCTATAAGGAAGCCTTGAACCATGCTTTTGACGAGCCGAAGCAATGGGAAATCCGGGAAATCAACGAGATTATGAACCAGTGCATTTCCGGCTGGAGGTACTTCCCGAACCCAAGAATGTTTTCAGAATATGGCAGACAAAAGGGCTGGGAGCGTGAAAACCCGGCAACGGACTCCGG
>NZ_QUJT01000036.1:0-762 GCF_003480955.1 Clostridium sp. AM27-28 | reverse complement strand
CAAAAGGGCTGGGAGCGTGAAAACCCGGCAACGGACTTAAGCAACCCGTCTGAAAAAACGATGGACGGTTTTGTGGAGGTCACAGAACAGATGGAGCTTCCATTCTGAAAAGGACAGCCCGTTGCACCCCCTGTTGCTATCCCGTTGCCGAGCCGGTTGCCGGGGAAAACCCCTTATTTCCGGGCTTTTCTCCCTTATAACAACCAAAACAACAGAAAAATAAAAGAAAAGTATAAATAGTAACCATCGCCAGATTGAGATTGTTTGCAAGGTCTTTTGAAGCCCGTTGCCGGACTTCGTTGCCGACACCCTCTGTCTGGCTATTTTCATGTATGGAGGATAACTGCCTATGGCAAAAAACAAAACAGAGATTCATGTTACAACGGTGTTTGACGGGGAGCTGGACGCAACCGATGTGTTCGTCAGCCTGATTTCCCAGAAATACGGTAAGACAAATACGAAAGAATATCTTGCTAAAAAGAAAGATATGGAGTATAATGAAGATGAGGTTCAAAAGAGCCAGATACCGTCTGGATTGTGTGGGTAAATGGCTATGATGAACGAAATGGAATACAGAACAATCGGTTCGGCACTTGCCGGGGGGTATCGTGCAGCGGTCTATTGCAGGCTGTCAAAGGACGATGACCTGCAAGGCGAAAGTGCCAGTATCGCAAACCAGCGTGATATGCTGGAAAAATACTGCGAAAAGCAGGGATGGGAGGTTGTGGCAGTCTATCAGGACGATGGCTTCACAGGTCTTAA
>NZ_QUJT01000035.1:297-1320 GCF_003480955.1 Clostridium sp. AM27-28 | reverse complement strand
CTTGACCGTTCCGGCAACCGCCGCTTTATCCCGGTCATGGTGTACCCGGAGCAGGCGGAAGTTCACATTTTGGAGGATGAAGCCGCTTCCAGAGCCTATATCGGGCAGATGTGGGCGGAAGCGATGGAGATTTATAAAAGCGGCAGGTTCAAGCTGGCTTTCAGCCCCGCCATGCAGCGGTATCTCAAAGAACACCAGCGGGATTTTATGCCGGAGGACACCAAAGCCGGGATGATACAGGCGTATCTTGATAAATACACCGGGAGCATGGTCTGCTCCAAGCAGCTCTATAAGGAAGCCTTGAACCATGCTTTTGACGAGCCGAAGCAATGGGAAATCCGGGAAATCAACGAGATTATGAACCAGTGCATTTCCAGCTGGCGGTACTTCCCAAACCCAAGAATGTTTTCCGAATATGGCAGACAAAAGGGCTGGGAGCGTGAAAACCCGGCAACGGACTCCGGCAACCCGTCTGAAAAAACGATGGACGGTTTTGTGGAGGTCACAGAACAGATGGAGCTTCCATTCTGAAAAGGACAGCCCGTTGCACCCCCTGTTGTTATCCCGTTGCCGAGCCGGTTGCCGGGAAAAACCCCTTATTTCCGGGCTTTTCTCCCTTATAACAACCAAAACAACAAAAAAATAAAAGAAAAGTATAAATAGTAACCATCGCCAGATTGAGATTGTTTGCAAGGTCTTTTGAAGCCCGTTGCCGGACTTCGTTGCCGACACCCTCTGTCTGGCTATTTTCATGTATGGAGGATAACTGCCTATGGCAAAAAACAAAACAGAGATTCATGTGACCACTGTATTTGACGGGGAGCTTGACGCCACTGATGTGTTCGTCAGCCTGATTTCCCAGAAATACGGAAAGACAAATGCAAAAGAATATCTTGCTAAAAAGAAAGATATAGGCTATAATGAAGATGAGGTTCAAAAGAGCCAGATACCGTCTGGATTGTGTGGGTAAATGGCTATGATGAACGAAATGGAATACAGAACAATCGGTTCGGCACTTGCCGG
>NZ_QUJT01000035.1:0-264 GCF_003480955.1 Clostridium sp. AM27-28 | reverse complement strand
TATCGTGCGGCGGTCTATTGCAGGCTGTCAAAGGACGATGACCTGCAAGGCGAAAGTGCCAGTATCGCAAACCAGCGTGATATGCTGGAAAAATACTGCGAAAAGCAGGGATGGGAGGTTGTGGCAGTCTATCAGGACGATGGCTTCACAGGTCTTAACATGGAGCGTCCTGACCTACAGAGAATGTTGAGAGCCATTGAGCGCAGGCAGATCAACCTTGTCATCACGAAAGACCTCAGCCGACTGGGGCGTAATTATCTGCAA
>NZ_QUJT01000034.1:0-1485 GCF_003480955.1 Clostridium sp. AM27-28 | reverse complement strand
GAAATGCACTGGTTCATAATCTCGTTGATTTCCCGGATTTCCCATTGCTTCGGTTCGTCAAAGGCATGGTTCAAGGCTTCCTTGTAGAGCTGCTTGGAACAGACCATGCTCCCGGTGTACTTATCAAGATACGCCTGTATCATTCCGGCTTTGGTGTCCTCCGGCATAAAATCCCGCTGGTGTTCTTTGAGATACCGCTGCATGGCGGGGCTGAAAGCCAGCTTGAACCTGCCGCTTCGGTAAATCTCCATTGCTTCTGCCCACATCTGCTCGATATAGGCTCTGGAAGCAGCTTCGTCCTCCAAAATGTGAACCTCAGCTTGCTCCGGGTACACCATGACCGGGATAAAGCGGCGGTTGCCGGAACGGTCAAGGGGCAGGAAGTCAAGGGCATTGGAAGTGCCGCCAAACACGCACTGACGGGGGCGGTCTGCCGGGTGGGTTTCATAGGGTATCTTGTAGACCTCTTTCTGCCGGCTTAAAAACGACTTGATTTCCTCAATGCTCTTGGCGTTGGCAGTTGCCATCATTTCCGACATTTCGATAATCCAGTGACCTTGCAGCTTGCGGTACACATTTTCATCGTCCAGCTTCCGCAAATCATCGGAGAACCACTCGTCCCGGACTGCCAGCAGACGGAAGAAAGTGGACTTGCCAGCCCCCTGACCGCCTACCAGACAGAGCATGATTTCAAACTTGCACCCCGGCTGAAAGGCTCGTGAGATTGCACCCAGCAGGAACAGCTTCAACGCTTCATAGGTGTAATCGTCTGCGTCAGCCCCCAGAAAGTGCCGCAGACAGAAACGGATTCGTTCTGTCCCGTCCCACACAAGGGCACTTAGGTAGTCCCGGATGGGATGGTACTTGTTTTCATTCGCCACAATCCCGATGGCATTATCAATCTTTTTCTCATTGGTAAGCCCATAGGTTTCTTCCAGATAGAGAAGCAGATACTTCATATCCGTATCGTTCAGGGCTGTGCTTTCTCTGTGGAAGCCGATGGGCTTTATGATGTCCTTGCGGTCGGTCAGGATGTTGTATGCGATAGCCCCGGAAAGCAGCGGGTCACGCTGGAATACGGTCAGGCAGTTCCGTATGCTCTGACGGACACCGCCTTTCTCGGTAGTTTCCAGTCCCGCTTTGATTTCCTCAATGCTCTGGGGTGGCTGCATGGCGTTCATGGTGTTTTTTAATTCTTGCTGCGTCTGCGGCTGCAAGCTCTGCCATTCGCTGTTCAAGCTGTATCACATCCTTTCCGTAGTCCGCAATCAAAGCCGCTTTTTCCTCTGTCTCCCCGAACAGCAATATATCCAGCAGATATTCCACTTGGGCTTGCTTCTGTAAGGCTTCCACGAACCGGGGATGAAAGGCTTCCTCCGGGGAGTGCGGGGCGTAGTCCTTTCTCCATGCCATAAGCAAGTGGAGATAATCGGCAAGAATACGGAAGCAGCGGTTCTTTGCTTCCTGAAACTGTTCCTCCGGGGA
>NZ_QUJT01000033.1:0-1654 GCF_003480955.1 Clostridium sp. AM27-28 | reverse complement strand
GATATAAAGCGAATCTTGAGACGGGCATAACTTATGTTTGCACAGTAAAATGGTGTTGCATTAGCGAAAGACAGAGCACGATCAATTCGCGTTTGCGAAGCAATGAAAGCCCCGGCATCACTTTGAAGGGCTGGAAAAGAAGCAGGAACTATGCGGCAGAGTAAACCCCGGCGGCGTTGCGGAGCCCGGAGTTGCTTTTGAGAGACAGGTGTGCTATACTGCCAACAGAATAAACGGGAATGAAGTTCTCCCGAAGTAACCAGATTACTTGAACCGCTTTAAAAGCTGATGACTTCTGCGACGAAAACCACGCAGAAGGTGTCAGCTTTTTTGCGTGTTGTAAGTAAGGAGGAACTTTTATGTTACTGAGTATTTCGCTGATTTTGATCGTTGGGATGTCTATGGGGTGGCTTTGTCAGAAGTACAGGCTGCCGAGTCTGCTGGGAATGCTGGCAACCGGCATGGTTCTGGGACCCTACGTCCTGAACCTGCTGGACGGCAGCATTCTGGGTATCTCCCCGGAGCTGCGGAAGATCGCCCTTATCATCATTCTTACCCGTGCAGGGCTGGGGCTGGATACTTCCGGGCTGAAAAAGCTGGGGCGGCCTGCTGTTCTGATGTGCTTTGTTCCGGCGTCCTTTGAGCTGATGGGGGTGCTTTTTCTGGCACCGAAGCTCATGGGGCTGACGGTTTTAGAGGCGGCAATTCTGGGCGCGGTGATGGCGGCGGTCTCCCCGGCGGTGGTGGTGCCAAGGATGGTCCGGCTTATGGACGAGGGCTACGGCGTAAAGCAGGGCATCCCGCAACTGATCCTTGCAGGCGCATCGGTGGATGACGTGTACGTCATCGTGCTGTTCTCCACCTTTGTGGGCATGATGCAGGGGGAAAGTGCCTCTATGCTCAGTTTTGTCAACATCCCGGTGTCCATTCTGCTGGGCATGGCGGTAGGTCTGGCGGTCGGGTCCCTGTTGGCGTACTTCTTTGCAAAGGTCCATATCCGGGATACCGCAAAGGTTTTGATCATTTTGAGCATCTCCTTCCTGCTGGTGGCAGCGGAGGATGCCCTGACCACCGCGATCACCTTCTCGGCCATGATCGCCATTATGTTTATCGGCATCGGTCTGCAAAAAAAAAGAGAAGTGGTGGCAAAAAGGCTCTCGGTAAAATACGGAAAGCTCTGGGTGGCTGCGGAGGTGTTCCTGTTCGTGCTGGTGGGCGCAACGGTGAACATCGGCTATCTGGGCAAGGTGGGTGCAAAGGCACTGCTTTTGATCGTGGGTGCGCTGGTATTTCGGATGCTGGGTGTTTTTGTGTGCCTTCTGGGCACAAGCCTGAGCAAAAAGGAACGGCTTTTCGCCATGATGGCGTACACCCCCAAGGCAACCGTGCAGGCTGCCATTGGCGGCATTCCGCTGGCACTGGGCTTTGCCTGCGGCGATACGGTGCTTACCGTGGCGGTGCTGGCTATCGTGCTGACGGCTCCCCTTGGTGCCTTTGCCATGAACCTGAGCTATAAAAAGCTGCTGAAGAAGGGGTGAAGCGACCGGGAAGGAGCTTTTCCGCAGGGGAAAAGCGTGGTATACTGAGGGCGGAAAATCGGAATTTATAAAGGAGAATATTGATGAAACTATTTTTATGTTCGCACTTTTCAAGT
>NZ_QUJT01000032.1:0-1889 GCF_003480955.1 Clostridium sp. AM27-28 | reverse complement strand
GGGGCTGTCGCATTAGCAAATATTTTTGCTGGGCGGCAGCCCTACTTTCTGCCCAAAATGGCATCGAAATCAGTTACGGTTCCGATTCCATTCTATAAACGCAGTTCATTCATAGACATCCCTTTCGGCATGCCTTATTTCAAACTGTTTTATTTTTAATCATCAAAATCTATGTTGTCTTTAATGAAAAAAGATGGCTTCTCGTCCTTCCAGCCTGAATCTTGCAATGAAGCTTATTCATATTTCGTCCCATTGCTAAAAGGATGCTTTCTGCCAGTGCATTTGTCTTTCCCCGGTACAGATATCTCCGAAAATTCATGTCTTCTTTTACATCAGCAAAAGAACCTTCTGCCTGAATACTTCGGTTCATCCGGAGCATCGTTCCATACTCACTTGTGATCCGTTCCAGATTTTCTGCGCGTTTCCGGCTCATTGTCTTTGAGACCATTAGCACTTTATTCCTTTTTTCCATAGGTGTTTTGCAGTTGTTCCCTTTGATACATTCCGTTTTATAAGGACAGCCGGTACAGTCTGAGCTCCTGTAATAAGTTTTTACACTGATATATCCGCTGGCTGTTTTACTTCTGCATTCATTCGTAACAGTCAGTTCCCTTCCGTTGCGGCAGATGTAGCTGTCACTGTCTGCGTGATACTCCATGTTTTCCCTTCTACTGATGTCTTTTTTGTACTTTCGAGTTTTAGAAATCTCATAGTTCTGCGGTTTTATATAGGCAGTTTGTCCGTTGCCTTCAATGAAAAGATAGTTTTCTTCACTTTCGTATCCGGCATCTGCAACGATTTCTGAATACTTAAATCCCAAGTGATTCTCCATATCTTTCAAAAATGGAATTAGGGTACGTGTATCGGTTGGACGCGGGCTAATATCGAGCCATGTGATGTATTCGGAATCCACTCCGTGCTGGATGTTATAAGCAGGTTTTAACTGCCCATTCAGCATCGCGTCTTCTTTCATTCTCATAAAGGTGGCATCAGGATCTGTTTTGGAATAACTGTTTCTGTTCCCAAGCGTATACAGTTTTTTTGTATATTCCTTTAGTTTCTCCAGATATTGATCCAGCTGTTCCAGGGATTTTTGTAACTGTGTTTTCCTCCGTCCGATTCCGTGTACGAATACGATTCCTTCCTGTACTTTGATGCGGCACAACTGCTTTTTTAAACGTTTCAGTGTGTGTATGGATATCCGCTTATGGTATACCGTCTTAATTCCGTAGAGTTCTTCGCATTCAGCCACAAAAGAAGACAGTTTTGTGTATAACCGGACCTGATTCTTTGTAATGGCCTTTTTCCATACAAATGTATACTTATTAGCTGCCGATTCGATCTTGGTGCCGTCAATAAAGATGGTCTTCCCTGAGATCTCACCAAGAAGATAGAGCAGATCTGACATTTGAGCAAGTAAAGCTTTTGCACAGGCAGAAAAATGCAGGGATATAAAACGTGCGATGGTTGCGTGATCAGGAGCAGGCACTCCTTCCAGGAGATACATAAAGTTGATATCCCGTTTACATGCTTTTCTGATATCCCGGCTCGAATAGATTCTATTCATTGCTGCATAGATAACGAGTTTCAGCATCTGACGCGGTGTTGCCTGATTTTTTCTGATCCTGCCGTAAGTTTTATACAGTTCAGAAAGGTCCATTTCCTCCACAAAGGCACTTACCAGACGAACTGGGTCATCAGATGGAATAGAAATCTCTAAATCCAGTGGAAGTTTGATTTGATAATACAGAGAAAATGAGGTATAATCTCTCTGTATTATTTTGTTTAATAGCATAAACTAATTATACCACAAACGCCGGGCTTTTCGAAGCTCGGCGTTTTGTGTTGGATAAAAACACGAAGCTGCCGCACCTTAGTGCGACAGCCCC
>NZ_QUJT01000031.1:0-2021 GCF_003480955.1 Clostridium sp. AM27-28 | reverse complement strand
AATTGCTCCTCCTGTGGATTGTAGCCATCTGTCACAGAACCGATGACCACCCGCTGTCCGGCATATTTCTTCGGATTTTTAATTTCCAGCCAATGCTTCACATCAAGGAAAGTGCCCCATTCCTCCTTGTGCCCGGTAAAGCGCTTCATAAAAGAAGCATAGCAATACTTGCAGGCATGTGTACAGCCCACATAGGGATTGACCGAGTAACCGCCTACCGGCAGACTAGACTTAGTCATGATGTTCTTTGTTTCCACCTCACGAATGAGGATTCCATTTATTACTTCTTCCATGATTTCTGTACCTCTAACACTTTATTAAATTCTTCCGGCATTTCCTGAATCATATTTTCATCCCCTATGATAGGGACAAGGTCTTCCTTCATAAACACCGGAATGCCGAGCTTATGTGCCTGGTCCGCCAGAGACCATGCCCATTCCGGCTCCGTATGAATCTTCCTGCTCTGAGCTCCGGTCATGGTGCCGACAACGATCCAATTGATTCCGGAAAGGTCAACTGTGCCGGGATCGTCGAATAACGGTTCAAAGGTAACATGGTAATGTTTTGCTCTGACGTTTTTCCGAAGGGCGTCGATACGCCACAGTTCTGCTTTCCTCGTCACCGTAACGCCAAACCATGCGTTTTCCAGATCGGTATCAAAATCCAGCAAATCAGGTCGCTTGGTAAGGAACAGGAACTGATGCTGTGGATTTTCACGGATCTTTGCAAATACCTCGTCTCTCCATTCCGGCTTCCATCCGGAGAGATCGCTCATCCCGGTAAGAAGAAAGTTCTGCGGACGTTTCTTTTCCATCATCTTGAGCTTACTCGGAAAGAATTCAGGGTCAGCGAAGTCATCAATCATATGCCAGCGTTTCACGTTGTTGCGGGCATAGCAATATGTACACCCCACTGTGCAGCCAATGACGATATTCATGTTCTGAATCTGATCTTTGATACAAATACTCATGACTTCTGCCACTCCTCAAGATTCTTCCTGATGCGGTCGAGGCATTCCTCAAACCGGGTAATTTCTTCCTCTGAAAAACCCTTGTAGTAAATGCTGCCCATCTCATCAGATACAGAATCGTACTCGCCCTTTAAGGCATGTGCTTTCTCAGTCAGAAACAGGAGTGTTTTCCTTTTGTCCGTTTCAGACTGAACACGGCTTATCAGTCCTTGATTTTCCATTCTTTCCAGCATCGTCGTAAGAGATGTTATCGCTAATCCGCATTTGACCGAGAGTGACCTGATCGAGATTCCATCCTCCTGCCACAGCACATAAAGAATACGCCCCTGGGCTCCATTAAACGCATCGATATTTTTTTCGCTGAGAATCTTCTCAAAAATCCGGTCACCAAGCTGTTTTATTTTGGTGACAAGAAATCCGCCATTTGTTTTCATGCAAAAGCTCCTATATAGTAGTTTATAAAATCATACTATATAGGAGCTTTATTGTCAAGAGCTTGTATGTTTGAATAGAGGTAAACGGGAATTTGACTTGCCTATTTTCTTAAAATCTCATGTGGAGCTTCTATTTCATTTGCCAAGGTATGCTCTGTTAATTCTGACATCAATTTCAATTTTTTATTAATCAATGGTCGCATACAATTAGGAACATGTTCCTGATGCGCTCTGTGGATTGCTACACATTCCTTACAGTTTCCGTGATAACGACAGGCTTTCAGGCAAGGACAGTGATCTTTGTCTTTATACTCCTTACGAAATTCCGCTGCAAATTCTTCTTGCAGTCTCAGTCCCTCGACACGGTTTCCCTTATGAAATTCTACCATTGCATCCAGTTCTTTCTGGTTCCCTTCAATCTTCATGTTATTATAGCGCCTCCATTTCAACTATTCCTCATTTTCTGATAAATTCCTGTTATACAAACTGGAATTTTCAAATTAGTCTTTGCAAATAACCTTTGAACCTTCACCATCAATTACAATTCCCTGACGGTTGTTAATCGGGCATAGATTCAAATCCGAAAACTCAGTCATTATTTTCTCGGTAACTTTCTT
>NZ_QUJT01000030.1:0-2060 GCF_003480955.1 Clostridium sp. AM27-28 | reverse complement strand
GCTGGATGGGAACCTGGATAAATGGAAACTGGCGATCGCCATCAAGTGTTTTGGCGGTCGCCGGAAGCGGTCGATGGTTGAACTATTGTTTTGCATGTTAAGGAGTAGACGATAAGATGAACGAGAAAGAGCATGATAGAAAATGCTGGAACTGCTGGTATGACGAATTTTGCGACTGGCATCCGGCGGGGGATGAGGATGCGTGCGAGGAGTACATAGCAGATGAAGAGGGTTAAGTGGTTAGATAAAGAGTGCAATAGCTGTGGTGCGCGCCTGAATAGCTGGGATGCCAGAATATCCAAGACACTGGCGTACAAATACCCATGTTGCGAAAAGTGCATCGCAAAAGAATATGACAAGACGCCGGGGGAGCTGCGGGAGCAAATGGAAAACTTTTTCGGGATGCGTCCTTGCCAAGGGATTTAAAGAAGGTGGAAAAGTGGCGGAGTACAATCTTTTGACACAAGCCCTTCTGGCAGCAGGATACACCGTGGACAATTTCCCGACAGACAAGGTTAGGCTGCCCGGTGGATGTTATGGTAAAAGCCCACTGGAGAACATTTATGGGGGTTTTGAATACGTCCGTAGATATAGTGATAATTTTGTCTACAAAACAGGTTGCGGCTTGTATGTAAAGGGCAGAAATGTGATTGGAAACATGTCAACGGCCGGAATTGACTGGTGCCATGAAAATGATAACCCTCTTATAAGATGTCCGTATGACAAGCCAGATTGTCCACAAAACGATCCGAAGTTGTATGGAATGCAAGGCGGCGGACTGTGTATACAGTGCTGGTGCGTATGCCATCGAACAAAGGATGATTATAATTACGACTCCAGTGTTGAGAAAAAGAACGACGAGCGTCTGGAAGAAGAAAAAAGAAAATATAAGGAACTGGTCGAAAAACGTCATGGGCGGGTGTGCAGAAATCATGCATATTATAACGAACGCGCAAGAGAATGGCATATCAACTATAGACCTGAACGGTGCACGCACTGGTGCGAAAGAAACTATGGCTTTTGCCCGATACTTGGCAAAGAACTGGACAAGAAAAAAGGCAATGTATATTACGACCTGAAAAAAAGTGGCAGGCGACGCGAAGGAGAGCAGCTATCCTTGTTTGGCGGCGAAGAGTGGACGACCATCACAAAAGGATTGAAGGTATTTGATAAGCCTGTCAGCCTGGATATCTGCCGGGCGTACGTAAAAGTGCAACGGGATGAGATCTTGGAGAAGTGGGAAATGAATAACGCCTCCTATCGCCTGATAGATAAGAGCCTAAAAGCAGAAGTCCTCAATGTTCGGGCAGCCAGGACGGAAGCACGGGATTTGATGCAGGATTTACAGGATATCCAGAATGGAATCACTGTATATCACGAATCAGATTTGCAAAAGTCCGAGCAAACGAGGAAGAAAGAGCAGCGGCAGCAGGCGCAGGAAAAGAAAATCGAGAGATTGGAAAGGAAACTGATTACCTTTGGATATGAGAATTTACAGACTGTAGACCAAATGCAAGCTGACAAATGGTTGGAGCCGGAACGTCTGGAAGAGCTGGAAGAAATCAGACAGAAGCGGGCGGTAGAAGAGAAAAATCAACCTGTTCAAATGAGTATGGCGGAAACTGGAAGGTTATGATTAATGAAATGCATGAATTGCAAAAGAGATTATATGCCTACGAAGAAACGGGGCTTTCTCCAGAGCAAACTTAAAATTTGGAGGATACTATGAAAAAGTGGGTAGAGAACAAAGAACTATACGGCGCAGTGGTTCACACGCTTGTGTTCGGGCATCATGGAGAGGATCCCGAAGTCATAGTGGCGTTGTTTAGAGATTCAGAGGGAGATTGGTTTACAACATCGAATGTGCTCAATACATACTGGGACTTGCTGACCGGCAAGGAAGTGTGTGAACATGATGCCAAAATGATGGTAGAGGAAATGGTGTACGATCATTTTGCGGATGAAAAGAGGTATTACGAGGAAATTTGTGAAGAGTTTGATAATGCCGGAGGAGAATGAGGTCGATGATTAACGGAGAATTGATAGTAGATAACTTTGCT
>NZ_QUJT01000003.1:242023-266647 GCF_003480955.1 Clostridium sp. AM27-28 | reverse complement strand
AAGAGCGGTACCGGACAAGATATAAGGGAGCCATTACATACAGTGACGACCTCGCCGGGACATTTTGGAGAGGTACGGGCGTTTTTGACTAAGTATTACGGCACTGGTACCGGGCAGGATATAAAAGCGCCGCTTGATACTATCACAGCGCAGGATCGTTTCGGGCTGGTAACCATATATGGCACCGAGTACCAGATTGTGGATATCGGACTGCGGATGTTGGCACCGAAAGAGCTGTACGGCTGTCAGGGATTCCCGGATGACTACATCATCGACCGGGACTGCGACGGGAAGCCTTATCCGAGAGCGGAGCAGGTGCGGCGCTGTGGAAATGCTGTGTGCCCGCCGATACCTACGGCGCTGGTGCGGGCGAATCTGAAAGAGTTATGCGTTGCGAAAAGGCTGCCAAACTGCCGCGCGGATCGTCTGGGCGAGGATGCGGGCGGGCAGCTGAGGTTCGCGTAGGAAAAGTTCAGAATAAAATGGATATACAGGGAACCTCTAATGGGGAGGTGGAGGTTTCTTTATAAGTAAAAAAATAAAAAAGACGAAAAATCAACACAAAAACTATCTAAAATGTCAATAGACTTTTTGTGCAATATGACATATACTATAGCTATCATAAGGTTAATAGAGAATGAAAAACTTGAATGTAAGGATGATTATATTCAAGTTTTTTGCTTTATGAGCAGGAGGGATATGTTATGTATAGCGCAGTGGATGTTGCAAGGTACATTATTTGGTATTGCAAACGGCAAGGATATTCGATTAGTAATTTGAAATTACAAAAGATTTTATACTTTGTTCAAGCGGAATTCCTTGTTAATACAGGTAAACCATGTTTTAGCGAAGAAATAGAGGCATGGGATTTTGGACCAGTTGTTCCAGAGGTATATCATGAATTCAAAATTTTCGGTAGTGCAGATATTCCTAGAGCTGTATGCATGAATGCGGATGAGCTGATATTAAAAAAAGACAGAAAAATAATTAATGAAATGGTAGATCAATGTGCACACTATACAGCATCTGCTTTAGTGGAAATTACACATAATCAAGATCCGTGGGTTAAGGCATATGAAAAATATTGCAATAATGTTATTGAGAAAGAAGATATACAGCAATATTTTGAAAAGGAATAGAAATGATTGAATGGAATAAAGATACAAAAAAGCAATCGGATTCAACCTCAAATTATATTCAAGAAATGGAAGCGGCGGTTGACAATTTGTGTAATGAGCTGCTTAAGGATTCGAAAAAATTTGAAGCAAATGTTTTTTTCGATAGATTGCATGATTATATCATAAAAGAAGATAGGCTGCTGTACACTAATATTACAAATTATATCTTTTCTTTGGATAAAGAAGAAGAATTTGGAATAATGCAAACAAATTTAGACAGTGTAATTAATTATATGTATGGTAACCAATTTGAAATAGATCATCCGTGGAAAACAGATCGTAAATATCAAAGAAATCCGTATGAGAGAACTAAACGAACAGCCTTAAAGTTATGGGATCACATGAATTTAGCTAAACGACAGATGGCATTGTTTAAAATGACGGATGAAGATTACACAAAAATAGTGAGCAAAAAAATGGAAGTTGAGGGAAATAAATTGTCAAAAGAAGTTAATGGACAATTAATTTCATTGGTTGCTATTTTTACTGCGTTGTCATTTATTGTGTTTGGGGGTATTAGCTCGTTAGACAATATCTTTGAAGGTGTAAAGGATATTCCAGTTACGAAACTTATGATAGTTGGAACGATTTGGTGTTTTTGTATCATGAATTTGGTGTTTGTTTTTATGTTTTTCGTAGCAAAATTAACAGGGTTAAATATAAAATCTTCAAAAAACATAAATGCAAATTTGGTTCAGAAGTATCCGCTGATTTGGTGGTGCGATTTTGTGCTAATATCTGTGCTTATTTTCTCATGTTGGGCGTATTACATAAAATGCGAAGGATTTAGCAATGTGGCGTATGCTTTTTTATCAAAATATCCTACAGTTTATTTCGTACTTGGAACATTGATTTTGGTTGCTATTGTAAGTTTTTTTGCGAGAAAGATTTTAAAGATGGCTAAAGAGCCTATGGATGATTAAAGCATATATCAGATGATGTATGCTTTAATTTGTGTATGATATGTCATGAGTTTTTTATAAAATAACATAATATGTTTTATTGACAGTGTAGTGTACGAGGGAAAACAAAAATGAGTTGGAATGAAATTGAATATAGCCTTATTATAGGAGTGATAAGTGGGATTATTAGTAGTATAATTGTAACACAATTATATAGAATTAAAGATAGAGAACGTGATAGAACACTTTTTTTTGAAAGATTTAAGGACTTTTATTCAAAGTTGTATTCGCTACTATCATCGCTTATGTTCCCAAATGAAGAAGTTTTTTTGGAATTTAAAAATATTCATCCACCAAGGAAATATAGATGGATACATTTAAAAAAAGAGGAAGCTTCAATTATATATAAAATTGATGAAATCTATTATGGTTTAGCACCAAAGATAAGAGAAATGTCTAATGAATATCAAAAAACAAAAGATGAATATATTTTAATGGAAGTATGGTCTCAGTATGCGGAAGATTTTGGTGTTATGTATAAACAAATGGTTGAATTAGGGGACAAAGTTTGGGATTTGGCATATCCAGAGGGTAAGAAATATAGAAAAATTGCAAATAAGAAAAAGAAATAATAATTTTGTTATAAAAAGAGGCTATATTTAAATTCTATGATGAAAGAGTTGTTGATAGGAAAGGCTAGCAACAACTCTTTTTAGATCTATCCCCCAAAAATCCAAACGTGCAGAGAACCCCTCCCACCCCGCCATGATAAAATAATGGCAGAATGCCAGAAATAGGGGAAGTGATAGACATGAATCTGAATATGGCGATGCGAAAGCTCCAAAGGGCAATTCTCGTGAGAACGGGATTGGTTGTGAAGATTGGGACAAGTCAGTTTCATAGTAAGGACCAGAACCGTATGATTACGATGTATTCACTGACAACGCCAGTGTTGCAGGAGAACCGGAGGGGAGAATGGAGGATGAAGGACTATGAGATTATCCGGACGGCATCGCAGATTGATATTGTCATGACGCTTCGAGAAATCTGGACGCAGTTAGAGGGTTGGGCTTGAGCTGGAGAAGGGAATGTACGATGGAAGAGGGTGGATAGATGAAGCTGACGCCGAAGCAGAAAGCTTTTGCGGATAATTACATAGAGAATGGAGGGAATGCTTCTGCAGCGGCGCGGGACGCAGGATACAGGGAACGGGCGGCGGGGTCGATGGGAGCGGAGAACCTGAAAAAGCCGCAGATAGCCGCCTATATAGCCGAGCGGCAGGAGAAAATAGATTCCGACCGCATCTGTACGCTGAAAGAGATCCAGGAGCTTCGGAGCAGAGTGGTGCGTGGGGAGGAGAAGGATCAGTTTGGTCTGGATCTCTCCGTAGCGGATCGGTTAAAGGCTGCGAACGATTTGGAAAAGGCGTTATCCATCAAGGAGCAGCAGGAAGCGCTTCGCAAAGCAAAAGAGGAAGCCAGGGCCGCGGGAGAATACCACATTGATTTGGATGTGATTGCGGATGTATTCCATCCGTTGATTCGCGATGTGAGACGTGGAAAGCATACAGAATATATTCTTCCCGGTGGGCGTGGTTCGACCAAGTCCTCGGGAATTTCGTGTATAATTCCGGAGCTGATAAAGAATCATCCAAGTATGCACGCGCTGATTCTCCGCAAGGTGGGGAATACGATAAAAGATTCTGTGTTCGCTCAAATGAAATGGGCGATCGCGAAGCTGGGATTGGAAGAGGAGTTTCGGTTTAAGACATCCCCGTTTGAAATCACGTATATGCCAACTGGCCAGAAGATATATTTCCGAGGTGCAGATGATCCGCTGAAAATTAAATCGATTAAGCCGGAGTTCGGATATATCGGTATTCTCTGGCTGGAGGAGCTGGATCAGTTTGCGGGACCGGAAGAGGTCAGAAGTATTCAGCAGTCCGCCATCCGAGGCGGTGATGAGGCATACAGCTTTAAATCCTTTAACCCGCCGCGCAGTAAAATAAACTGGGCGAATCAGTATGTGGAGGAGGCGGAGTTTAAGGATCCGGAGGCGTTGGTCTGCCGGAGCACTTACAAAGATGTCCCGGCGGAATGGCTGGGCGAACAGTTTGTGAACGACGCCGAGCATCTGAAAGAAGTAAATCCGGATGCATATGAGAATGAGTATATGGGTCATGCGAACGGAAATGGAGGCAACGTATTCGAATTTGTAGAGGTGCGGGCAATCACAGATGAAGAAATCAGTCATATGGATCGACTCTACTGCGGTGTAGACTTCGGATGGTACCCGGATTCGTTTTGCTATCTGCGGACGTACTACGATGCCGCCAGGGAAACAATCTATCTTTTGGACGAACTCTATGTGACGAAGTGGAGCAATGCCAAAACGGCGGGATGGATCAAGAAAAAAGGGTACGATGACTACGTTATGATATGTGATTCTGCCGAGCCGAAGTCAATCAATGATTTCCGGGACGCGGGTCTTCCTGCCCGCGGGGCGGAGAAGGGGCCTGGCAGTGTTGAATACGGATTTAAGTTTTTGCAGACAAAGAAAATTGTCATTGACCCGAACCGGACACCGAACGCACATAGAGAGATTACCCGCTATGAGTATGACCGGGATAAGGAAGGAAATATAATAAGCGGCTATCCGGACAGGGACGATCATGCGATTTCAGCGCTGCGTTACGCATATGAACCTCTGTTCAACCGGAGAGGAAACAGTGCATAGTTGTATGGGTGAAAATAGATGGGATTAATAGAGACAATAAAAAGGTGGATAGGGATGATTTTCAAGAAACAGGCAGAGGATGAGTTTAAGATTAAGTCCGTAGTATCTCCGGAGATGGATCGAGAGCTGAAATGCTGCGCGGGTATTTATGCTGGAAAACCTCCGTGGCTTAGTAAAAATAACAGAATCCGGACTGTGAACTTTGCTAAGTCAATTTGTTCAGAGACTGCCAGACTGACAACCTTGGCAATCGGGATCCAGATTGAGGGTAGCGCGCGGGCGAATTGGCTGCAAGAGCAGATTGATAAGGTGTATTTCCAGATTCGTCACTGGGTTGAATTTGGCTGTGCCTACGGAACCTTGTTTGTAAAGCCGAACGGGGAAGGGCTGGACATATTTACGCCGGAAGATGTTATTCTGGTAGATTATGATAACCAGAGCATTAAAGGACTGGTTTTCCGTGATACACACACGGAAGGGGATAAATTTTATACAAGGCTTGAGTATCATCGCTTTGTAGAGGTATGGCAGGACGGAAAACGTGTGTGTCCGTATTATATCAGCAATCGAGCATACGTTTCCAAATCGGCAGATGACATTGGGAAAAAGATTGCATTGGAAAAAACCAAGTGGGCGGATATGATGGAGGATACACCACCAATATTGAAAGCAAACGGGGAGCGGCTGGATGGCCCGATGTTTGGCGTGTTCCGTACACCGCAGGCAAACAACATCGATTTATCTTCTCCAATGGGACTGCCAATGTATGTGGAAGCAATCGAGGAGTTGCGCGATCTGGATGTAGCGTACAGCCGGAATGCCGGGGAGATATTTGACAGTGAAAAAATTGTGCTGGCAGACGATCGCCTGATGATGCCGGATGGAATGAATATCAAGGGCAGAACGGCGATTGAATTGGAAAAGCAGCGGGAGGAAATGAAGCTGCCGCACTATGTGAAAAACGTGTTCGGTTCAGATTCTAAGGATTTCTACCAGGAAATCAATCCGCAGCTTAACACAGAAGAACGTCTTTCTGGTATTAATGCCCTGCTGTCCCAGATAGGTTATAAAGTCGGGTACAGCAACGGATATTTCGTATTCAACGAGAAAACAGGAATGGTAACGGCAACGCAGGTGGAGGCGGATGACCGGCGGACGATCCAGCTGATAAAAGATATGCGGGACAAGCTCCAGGACTGCTTGAATGGTGCGATTTATGCATTGAGTGTGTATGCGGACCTGAACGGCTTGGCACCGGCTGGGCTGTATGAAGTGACGTATGACTTCGGAGACATAACCTACAATCGTGAAGAGGACCGGGCGCGCTGGTGGCAGTATGTTATGCAAGGAAAAGTGCCGGCATGGGTCTACTTCCAGAAATTTGAAGGAATGTCCGAAGAGGATGCGAAAGCAATGGTAGAGGAAGCACAGCCAAAAGAACCAACGCTGTTTGGGGAAGAGTAAAAGGATGCAATAGAGGAAGTGAGGGCGGCAATGCTTAGACCGGCATATTTGGCGGCGATTGCGGAAGGAAGTGAACAGATCGCTTCGGAGCTGCATGATTATATTGTACAAGCCATTGTGGGGCGGATGATGGAACGCATTGGCAGAGGAGAAAAATATCTGCTGACTTCGGCGGACCGCTGGCGGATCCAGATCTTGCAGGATGCTGGGGAGTTGCTGGAGAATATAACGGCGGAGCTTTCTCTGTACACAGGGAAGCAAATACAAGAGATTCGTTCGGCAATGGAAGAGGCGGGAGTGAAAGCGCTGGAAGCGGATGATTTGATATACAGTGCTGCCGGTCTGTCTACGGTACCACTGTGGGAGTCTCCAGCGTTGGTTCGGTTGATGGAGCGGAATATGAACGCATCGTTGGGTGAATGGAGAAACTACACCCGCACGACGGCAGAAGAAGCACAACGGCTCTATATCACGGAATGTGATAAGGCGTACAACCGCGTTATGTCTGGAGCAGTGGCGTATACGCAGGCAGTCAAAGAAGCGGTTGAAGAGGTTGCTTCGGCAGGCGTGGCAGTAAAATACCCAACCGGACATACAGATACACTAGAAACAGCGACAGCACGGGCGGTTCGTACCGGGATCGCCCAGGCAACCGGGGACATATCCTTGAAGCGCATGGAAGAAATGGACTGGGATATTATTCTAGTATCTGCACATATTGGAGCCAGAACCGGAGACGGCGGGCAGAATCCTGGTAATCATTTGTGGTGGCAGGGGCAGTTTTATAGCAGGAGTGGAACAGACAAACGCTTTCCTCCGTTTTCGCAAACGGGGTACGGAACAGGAGAAGGGCTGTGCGGTTGGAACTGCCGTCATAGTTTTGGCTGTGGGGATGGTGTTCATAATCCATACGAAGACATTCAGACGGAGGATAATGTCCGGATGGAAAAATTGGAAAAACGTCAAAGGGAGCTGGAGCGCCGTGTTCGAAAAACAAAGCGCGCTGTGATGGGGATGCAAGTGGCAGTTGAAAAATGCCAAGATGAAGCTGCAAGGGCTGTTCTGCAACAGGAGCTGGATCGAAAGTCATTTCTCTTGCAAAAGCAAAACAGAGTCTATCAAGACTTTTGCAAATACAATAATCTGCGCCCCCTTTCGGAGCGTTTAAAAATAGCCAGATGGAGCAGGGAACAGGCGGCAAAAGCCAGAGGAGCGGCAAGACGGTATCAGAATGCGAAAAGAATATGATGACAGAAATCAATAAAAAGTAATTGTAGAGATGTGAAACGTGGGGGGAATGGATTGGGGAAAAACATGATAAAATGGCAGTATGTTGGAGGGGAGAAGAATGATAAAGAATGGATGGGTATGCTGCAGAATATGCGGCAACAAGACCCGGACAAAAATTCGGCCAGATACGGAAGCGGTAAATCTTCCAGTATTTTGCCCGGTATGTAAAAACCAGAGCATTGTAGATATTGTAAAAGGGAATGTTTTTTATATTCAGAGCCAGACGCATGACGCAGAGCCGAACGAGTAAGAAATTCTTACAAGTTTAGACTCTGCGTTTTCTATATGTTGGGTAGACTCCTTTCATGTTTGTGTGCGCCCTTAAAAGAAATCCCCAGCTAGGGGAGAGGTTGAAAAGCGGATGCAATTTCCGGCGCACACTTGCAACGCAAGTTGCACATACGTTATCATTTGTACCCCCTGTTGTGCCAAGCATAGCACATGAAAGAAAATGCTAACCGGCCTGTGCCGGTTTAGGACCGTTAGCTCAGTGGGTTAGAGCACCCGGCTCATAACCGGATGGCCCGGGGTTCGAGTCCCTGACGGTCCAGTACCATATGTTTCAGCGTTAAGGAGGATGAGAATGGAGAATTATGAGCAGATCCTTAAGGGCTTGGGAGTCGAGATTCCTGAGGACAAAAAAGCCGATCTGAAAAAGAAGATGGAAGAAAATTACAGCACCAAGGAAGATTATGACAAGGCGGTAGAAAAAAGAGATGAGTATAAAACGTCTCTTGAGCAGGTACAGGAAAAGCTGGATGGTTTTAAGGATGTCGATGTGGACGATTTGAAAGGACAGATTCAGACCCTTACCTCAGAGCTGGCGGATGAGAAGAAAGCCAGAGCAGAAGACGCCCGCAAAGTGGAAGTGGAAAAGACAGTCAATGCGTTTCTTTCTTCTACGGATGAAAAGGGCGAGAGACAGTATCATTTCCTGAATGATATCACTGAAAATCATTTCAGGGATGCACTGATGGCGGAGCTGGATAAGGATTCGGCGAAGGGAAAGTCCATCGGCGATATTTTCAAGGGTATGGTAACGGATGCCGATGGAAAGCAGAAGCCAGGAATCTTTGTAGATAAGGCGCAGGCAAACAGCGCCAGATTTACGGCTCCGGCCGGCAAAAGCAAACCGGAGGGCGGACATAAATACACGATGGCAGAGGTCATGCGGATGAAAAATGAGAATCCAGACCTTGATATCGATTCTTTTATGAACGCCTGATAGTACGTAAACCAAACAAAACCAAGATGAAGGTAGAAAGGATAAACAATGGCATTATTTGATTTAAAAAATTTCAATGGCGAAGTGTTTGGGCGGTATGTAGATACGGTTCCGAACCTCAACAGAAACCAGCTGCTGAAATCCGGTGCAGTTATTGAGAAAAGCCAGTATGCGGCAATGCTCCCGGATCAGACAGGAGGAAACTATATTACCGTACCGATTAAGGCACGCATCGGTGGTACAGCGGATAACTACGATGGTTCGACGGATATCAAGTCGGATTCCCGTGATACGTACACGCAGGGGCGTATCGTAGTGGGTCGTGCTCACGGATGGACCGAGAAAGATTTTTCATCGGATATTACCGGAGAAGATTTCCTTCCAGCAGCGGGAGAGGTTGCGGAATACTGGGATGACGTGGATCAGGCTACATTGTTAGCAACGCTGAAAGGTGTGTTTGGTATGACTGGAACCGAGAATGTGAAGTTTGTTACCGCTCATACCTATGACGTATCGGAGAATGCAACGGAGTGCGGATTTAAGGAGATCACTCTGAATAATGCAATTCAGAAGGCACTGGGAGACAATAAAGCGAAATTCAGTTTGGCAATTATGCATTCCAAAATCGCGACGGATCTGGAGAACTTAAAGCTTCTGGCGTATATGAAGTATACCGACAAAGATGGCGTTGAAAGAGATCTTACGATGGCTACACTGAACGGAAGAACCGTACTGGTTGATGATAATATGCCGACAGAGGCAGTCGAAGCGAAGTATGTTAAGGCAGTACAGACGGATCCAGGCGCACTGAAAGTAACCACAGACGGAACAGGAACGGGTGAAATCAAGAAAGCAACGGTTTCGACTGATATTCCGGATGCGGCAGAGGGAGATTATGTAAAACTCCTTTCGGCAGGAACGGTATATACAACGTATGTTCTGGGAGCGGGTGCAATTGAATATACAAACTGTGGCGTAAAATATCCGTATGAGATGGATCGTAATCCGAAAACCAACGGTGGCGAAGATACCCTGTATTCCCGCCAGAGAAAGATTTTTTCTCCGTATGGAATCAGCTTCAAACGCCCATCGTTTGTCTCCCCGACGGATGCTCAGTTATCAACTGGTTCAAACTGGGAGCTTGCAAATAATAATGCAAGTTCCGGAACAAAGTATTTCCCGTCGAAAGCGATCCCGATCGCACAGATTAAAACCAGAGGTTAAGGAGGTTCCGGCATGGCATATGCAGATTATGAGTTTTATGGAAAAAATTATTTCGGCAATGTCGTGCCGGAAGCAGATTTTCCCAGACTTTCGGAGCGGGCATCGGATTGGCTGGATACAGTAACTTTCGATCGTTTGGTTGACGGTCTGCCGAGTGATGAGAGAACCCAGAAACGTATTCAGAAGGCAGTCTGCGCTCTTTCAGAAACATTGTATCAGATAGAGCAGGCAGAGAAACAGGCTATGCAGATAGTCGCTTCGGGAGTTTCAACGGGCGAGAGTGGTGCTGATAACAGAACGGGTGTGATAACATCCCGATCCGCTGGAACGGAATCAATTTCTTATGCGACCCCTCAGCAGCTCGGAAGCGCCGCGAAAGAGTGGAGCGCTCTCTATGCCGCTGCGGGGGATGTGAGCAAAACGAATGATCTGCTCCTCAAAACAGCGCTTCCGCTGCTGATGGGAGTAAGAACAGACGATGGGATACCAATTCTGTACGCTGGAATATGATACAGTAAAAGGTTGGTTGAAAATTAAAGGGAGGATGAGTCAATGGATATTGCAACTTTAGGATCGTGTGTGGCGATCGTTATGATTTGTTATATCGTGGGTCTTGGCTGTAAGGCTGCGAAGAAAGTGCCGGATGAATGGATTCCGGTTATCATGGCGGTAGTCGGCGGCGTTCTGGGGGCTGCTGGAATGGGAGTTATTCCAGATTTCCCGGCGACGGACTACATCACGGCGGTGGCGGTCGGTATGTTCAATGGTCTGGCGGCAACAGGCGTGAACCAGTTATACAAACAGAGCAAGAAAGCGTAGTTGAATGGGCGGACGAGGCGCTTCGAGCGGTATAAGCGATAAGGGTAATTCTTACGGCAGCCAGTATCACACCGTCTTGAAAAGCGGAAACATAAAATTTGTGGAAGCAAATGACAGGCACTCAGAAAGCCTGTTTGAAACTCAGACAAAAGGTCGTGTATATGCAACAGTGGGCGGAAATGATCTTCTGAAAATCATATATTACGACCGACAAAATAAAAGAGCAAAACAAATTGACCTCGACCATAAACACAAGGGGATGCAACCTCATATCCATCATGGATACTATCATAATGAAAATGATAGTGCTAAAGGAGCCAGTCACTTGACTTCTTCTGAAAAGAAAATGGTTGAGAGGGTAAAACAGATATGGTACAATCATATAAACAGAAAGCATTAGTTTAAACGAACAAAAACAGTGTGATCAGCACATGATTCCCATAAAGGGATGCTTTTTGCCAGCAAGTGTCGTATACCTTGGTGATTACGCCTTGATGGAGGAGAGTTCGGTTCAACTCCGAACGCTTGCCGAATGAGAGATATCATATCAGAAATGATGTGGTGTCTCTTTTTTGTTATACGGAGGTAAATATGGGTGGACGTGGAAGTGGTAGCGGTAATTTAAAAACTGGTGGTAGCTCTATTGCACTGTCAAACAAAATCAAAAGCGAAATGCTTCAGCATGGAATAAATAGCAAATTTAAGGGTGTGCAAAGAGATGCCAAAGCAGGTGAAGGCAACTACTCATACAAAAATGCTAAAGCAATTAACGAATCAGTTGCTTTAAAAATGGATGTCATAAGAATGCATGAAAGAGATGGGAATACTCTTGTTGAAGGTATGAACAACGGAAGACATGTATTCTATGCAAATCGAACTTCTGATAGAGTGATTCAAACCATAAAAAATAATGAAGCAAAAAAGAAAGAAAAACAAGTCCAGGAATCAGGAGAAAGAAGACTTGAAATAAGAACGACAACAACTTATGATAGATGGAAAAAAAATAATGATAAAAAATTTTCCGCATGGTTCTCTGGTGGTAGGTAACAATGGCCAATAAATCAAACAGTATTGCATACGAAAATTTGAATCGTCGCATCTTTCCTGGCATTGGAGAATACGGTATACCACAGATAGAGCCTGAGGTATTCGAGGGAAACTGTGAATTTATCGGTTTCAATTACGCTAGGGGCAAATGTAACAATCCAGAAGAGAAAACTGTTCATTTCTTCTTAGATGATTATCAGTTTGACGCACTATGGAGAAATCCAGACAGGTATGTGGACAAGCTGAGTAGATTCCAGTATATCTTGACACCAGATTTTAGCACCTACACCGATTTCCCTAAAGCTATCCAGATATACAATCATTACCGAAAGCATTGGATTGGTGCATATCTGCAAGAATATGGTTGTCACGTGATTCCAACAATATCGTGGAGTATGCCGGATTCTTATGACTGGTGTTTTGATGGAGAACCAGAGGGCGGAACGGTGGCGGTTTCTTCGGTCGGATGCGTGAACAGTGCAGAAAAAAGAAGTCTGTTTTTATCTGGGTACGCGGCGATGGTTGAGCGGTTACATCCGGAGACAATCATCTTTTACGGCAGTGTACCGGAGGAGTGCAAAGGAAATATTGTCCGGGTGCGGGCATTTAGCGATAAATTCAAGGAGGCGGTATGTGATGGGTGGTAATTATGTATAGTGATACGGTTACAGTATTTTGTTGTTACGAGTCATCAGACGAAGCCATCTGGTACCCATATGTCTTATCGGGTGTAGATTTGAATATGGATCGGGGTGCAATCTTGAAAAAATATGGTCCAGGCAGTACGGACAACGCACAGCTTCATATTGAATACCAGGAGCAGGATGGTAGCAAGCTGATCCGGACGGCAGCAGGACTCTTGCTTCCGTGGCTTCCGCCAAAGAGTTGGAAAAGGCAGGAGGTGGAAGAAAGGGCAGCCAGTATCACGTTTGGCAGTGATGATTTTTTCATGGCTGGAGAATGGGAGGCAGGTGCCGTGAATGATGCTGATTACCCGGATGGTTTTTATCAGTATCTGAATGCGGAACGGGATTACTGCTTTAAGATATCCAGTGTGGGCGGACCGTACAGCCTGATCCCGCACTTTGAAATTCTAGGAAAGTAGGTGGACGACATCGCCAGAAGGAGTAAAAGAGGTGCTATGAAAAGCTTCTCTACCGTTAAGGGAAATGTTCACATAACATTGGATATGTCGCGGTTTAAGCGACAGTTTCAGAGGGCACAATATCAGCTTGATGGGGCTGTTATGGAAAGTATGGTTCCATTTATGCCGATGATTACCGGAAGTTTTATAAATACAACCCGCGCGGCTAGTGCGGCGGTGCAAGGCAGCGGTGTTGTATATGCTGCCTATGGTCCGCAGGGGCGATTCTTGTATGAAGGAAAAGGCATGGTAGATGAGCAAACCGGCAGCCCCTGGGCGCGTAGGGGAGCGAAGAAGGTTTTGGTCAGCCAATATGGCGGAAAGACACGGGCAAAGGAACGGCTGGAATATACGAAGCAGGCGCATCCGAAAGCGCAAGCGAAGTGGTTTGAAGCAGCCAAGAAGGCAGATGAAAAGGCATGGATTCACCTGGTAAAAGAAACAGCGGGAGGTGGTAAACGTGGCTAATGTATTGCAACCGATAGGAACAGATGCGAGTGGTTATGAGGTACTGACGGCGGCGATCCGGGAGCTTTTGAATCAGTATCCGGGTCTGCCACAGGGAGAACGGATTAAGTTTGAAGAGCTGGAAAAAGACAAAGGAATTGCTTTTTCAGCGGACAGCGGTGCCTTGATTTATGAGGAGAATGAGGATGTGATAGGGAACATCTTTCAAACCTGTCAGTTTCCGTTCTATGTTGTATACCGGACGGCATCCGATCGGGAACGACGTAAACTATCGGCTCAGAGCTTTCTAGACGGGCTTGGAAAATGGCTCTGCCGGGAAAAGGTTGTGTTAAATGATAAAGAATATCGTTTGACTGAATATCCAAAGCTCTCCCAAGAGAGAAAGATAACAAGAATTGTGCGGGAAAATGCATATGGCTTGGAACCGCAGGAAAATGGTGTACAGGATTGGGTTCTTCCGGTATCTGTACGATACAGTAATGAAATATTAGAGCCAGACGCATGACGCAGAGCCAGGATCAATTTGATTTGAGGCTCTGTTTTTTTTATTCAAGAAGGAGGACGTTATGAGCAAATTAACAAGAGGTGCTTACAGAACATTTCTGGATGCGGCATTTGGTGGTACTGGAACGCCTAAATGGTGGAGACTGGGAAAGTACACCGATGATTTAAGCGTTAATCTGAATCCGGATGTTTCATCCAATAAGAATGTCTGGGACGAATCGTATGTTGAGGACAACGGTTATGAACCGTCGATCGAATCGACCACCTACTATGCGGATCCGACCGATCCGATTTATCCGAAACTGCGAGATATGGCAATGAACCGGTTAAAGGGTGATGATTGCAGAACAACGATTCTGGAAGTGATTGTAGAGGATACCGCAGCGGCAAAACACAGGGCATGGAAAGAGGATGTTGTGGTGAAGCCGGAAGAGTACGGCGGCAATACATCGGGCTTTCAGATCCCGTTCAGCATTCATTTTGATGGAAACCGGAAGGAAGGTTCTGTCACGATCGCGGATGGCGCTCTCACGTGGGATGATGCCAAGGTAGGAGAATAAGGAAAGGTGTAACAGATGGGAAATGTAATTCAGATTGATGATGGCAGTAAGGTATACGATATTACGAATATGCGTGGGGAACTTTTGGGACAGTTCAAATTTATTCCATCTGATTTCGATCTTATCCGGCGTTATGATGAGACGGTTTCTGCTTTTGAGCAGATGTCCGAGGAGATCAAGGGGAAAAAAGATGCACCGATTTCCTATGTAATGGAATTGGATAAGCGTATCGGAGAACAGGTGGATTATCTGTTTAATGCGCCGGTGGCGAAAAGCTTCTTTTCGATTACCTCCCCGTTCACGATGCTGGACAGCGGGCAGTTCTTTGTTGAGAATGTGCTGAACGCCGTGAAGGGGATCATTGAGCAGGAGAGAAATGTAAAGCTGGAAGCGGTGCAGGCTCATGTTCAGAAATACACGCAGAAATACAAAACGGGTCCGGGCGGCTATATTGCCCCGGTAAAATAGTGTTTACCTGGGATCTTCCGCAGGCGCTGGAAGTTGGCGGGAGAATGTATGAAATTCGGACAGATTTCCGCCCGGCTCTGGATATCTTGGAGGCATTCAATGATCCAGAGCTGCCGGAGGAAAACAAAATCCAGGTAATGATGGAGATTCTGTTTGTAGAGCTTCCACCGGAGGAGTACCTGAATGAAGCCGTAGAACGGGCGTACTGGTATCTGGATTGCGGGAAACGAAGTGATGGAAAGGCTGGTCCCAGAGTCATGGATTGGGAGCAGGATGCATCCATGATTTTTTCGGCGATTAATAAGGTGGCAGGATATGAGCTGAGAAATCCCCAACGCTATACGCATTGGTGGACGTTTGCGGGGTATTTTGACGAAATAGATGAAGGGACCTTTTCGCAGGTTCTTGCCATACGCCAGAAGCGTGCAAAAGGGAAGAAGCTAGAAAAATGGGAAGAAGAGTTTCTTCATGAACATCGTTCACTTGTAATTTTGGAAAATAAGACATCGGAGGAAGAACAGAAACGGATTGCGGCAGAAGAGGCAGCGGTCGATGCGTTATTTAAGGGGGTGTACTGATAGATGGCGGACGGAACCATAGTAATTGATACGGCGATCCGGAAAGATGGGCTTGATGCCGGAATTAATGAGATAGAACAGGCACTGGACGGCGCATCGGCGCAGTTTCATGATTATGGGGATTCTGTTCAGAAGTTCATCGATGACTATATGAACGGAGCCGGACAGGCATCTCGGTACACGAACGAATTAAAGCAGCAGGTTGAAACACTGAAAGAGCAGTTGAAGGGGCTCGAAGGGAAAGGACAGTGGTTTGGAGACAGCGAATATGATGAGAAGTATTTGCAATATCAGAAACTTCTGCAGGCGGTAAAGGATTATAAAAGAGAAATTGTAAGCCCGACACCGGATGCGAAACTGTTTAATTCGAGCACCCTGGAAGGCCAGATCGAGAAGCTGACCGGAGATTTGATGAAATTACGCAACAGCGGAAAGGGCTTCGGAGATGAGACGTTTGATGCGACGGCGATCGCGCTGAAACGAGCCCAGCACTCACTTGCAGATTATCAAAAAGAACTGTTTAAGACAGATGAGCAGCGGCAGAAAGAGGCAGAAACAGCCAGGAAGCAGGAAGAAGCGCAGCGGCGCGTGAATGAGAGGCTGGAGGAAGCGCGGCAAAAGGAAGCCGCCGCCGCTCAGGAAGCTGCCCGGCTTTCGGCGATCGGTAAGAATGCTAAAATTTCGAATCGACGCATCGTGTCCCTCAATAAGGAACTGGCTGCCCTGGAGGCACGACAAAAGGAACTGTCAAAAGCGGGCGTAGGGCCGGGATACAAAGAATATGACAGCAACGCCCGGAAAATAAGGAAGCTTAGGGAAGAACTGAGCCGTTACCAGAGCGGCGCAAAGGCATCTGAAAAGCAGACTAAGAAACTGAATAAATCCTTGGATAATACCAAGAAATCGGCGGGTGGCGCCCGGATGAGCATGAAACGGATGTTGATGATGTCCCTGATGTTTTCAACGGTGTTCCGTGCACTATCTGCAGTTGCTTCGGGGTTAAAGTCGGGTACGGATAACCTGGCGCAGTATTCGGATGATACAAATCGGGCGCTCTCTATGCTGGTGTCTGCTCTGACCCAGTTGAAAAACAGTTTTGCAACTGCATTTTCTCCGGCGATCGAGTATGCGGCACCGGCACTGACAAAAATGATTTCACTTTTGTCGGAAGCAGTTACGTGGGCGGCACAGCTGACGGCTGCTTTGACTGGCAAGGACACGTATACACGGGCAGTTAAGGTAGAAGAAGATTACGGCGCTGCCCTGAAGGAGAGCAACCAGCAGTTAAAGGATAAAGAGAAACTGAATAAAAAACTGCTGTTTAGCTTTGATGAGCTGATACAGGCACAGAAGAACAGCAACGATACAAAAGATTATGTCGGACCAACACCGGATCAGATGTTCAAAACGGAGGAAGTTCCGAATGAAATGAAGGATCTGGCTGCGGATATAAAAAAGACATTCTCTGATTTGTTTGACCCGCTGAAAGAGTCGTGGAAAGAAAATGGTCCGGAAGTGACGGAGGCTGTTAAAGCGGCTTTTACGGCGATGAAGCAGCTGGCGGGGGATGTCGGGGCTTCCTTTATGCAGGTCTGGAATATGGAAGGATATGGGAAACGTATCACGGATGATCTGCTGATTACGGTTGCCAACCTGGCATGGACGGTCGCTAATCTGGCTACACAGTTGGATGCAGCATGGGTGGCAGGCGATACCGGCACAAACATCATGCGGCATCTGGGAGATATCATTTTAGAAATCACAGGCTTTTTCCGTGATGCATCGCAGAGTATGAAAGACTGGTCGGCAGATTTGGACTTTTCTCCGTTACTTACCAGTTTTGATGCAGTTTTGGCGGCACTGGGACCGGTGGTAGGAGACATTGGCGACGCGTTGCTGTGGTTATTGAATAAATGCCTTCTCCCGTTGGCAAAATGGGGGCTTGAATCAGGGCTTCCGGCGGTATTTGACCTGATAGCGGCGGCGCTGACGGCATTACATAGTGTGCTCATGGCAGCAGAACCGACATTCGACTGGATGTGGAATGATTTCTTCCAGCCGATTGGGCAATGGACAGGTGAGTTAATCATCGGAGCACTCCAGAAGCTTACGCAGGCGCTTTTGAGGTTTTCAGACTGGGCATCTCAGCATAAGAGTACGATTCAAGCGCTTACGGAGGTTGTAATCATGTTCTTTGCGGCATGGGCGGTCACAACGCTGGTTTCTCATGTTGGATTGATGATCGCGAATCTTGGGAAGCTGATTGGCGTTCTGGCAACGACCAATATCAAATTCTTGGCGATTGTGACGGTTCTGACAGCAGTTGCAGGGCTGGCAATGAAAGTGGCTCAGGCGTGGACAAAAATGACACCAGGAGAGCGGCTGGCGACGAAGATCATCGCGGTAGCTGGTGCGATTGCATTGGTGGTAGCGGCGATCGGAGCGTTGACCTCCAATTATGTGATGCTTGGTGTGGCGATGGCGGTTGCGGGAATCGCAGGATTGGGAATTTCCAGTATTGTGAGCAGTGCAAATTCCAGAAGCGGAAACAGCCGACCGAATACAGCATCTGCATATCAGAATGCGAACCGGGCAGTTTCTTACGCGAGCGCACCGTTCAGGATGCCTCGTCTGGCAACTGGTACGGTGGTACCGCCGAGAGCGGGTGAGTTCGCTGCTATCTTAGGAGACAATAAACGGGAAACTGAGGTGGTATCTCCGCTTAGCACGATGAAACAGGCTTTGAAAGAGGCACTGGAGGAATCTGGGGCAATCGGCGGCGGAAGAGATATTCATATAGATTTGATACTGAACGGGCAGAGATTTGCCAGTGCAGTATATAAGGCGAACAATCAGGAAAGACAGCGTGTAGGAGTAAGGATGGTGCAACAGAATGCCTAAGATTGGAAATGGAGTATTTGAGATTGACGGAATGACGTTTCGGTTATGGGTTAAAGAGCTGAAACGCTCTTTCAAAGTAACCGATACGGATAATTCTGGGCGGTTGAAAGATTACAGTATGTATCGGGACATTGCAGGTACCTTTTACAATTACACGCTGACGCTGGATCCGGATCGGAGCAATCGGGCTGATTACGATAGTTTTTATGAGATCGTGTCAGCGCCGAAAGCCTCTCATCATATGGTGTTTCCGTATGGGCAGGAGACACTGGAGTTTGAGGCGTATGTAACCAGCGGAGATGATAGTTTGAAGATGCAGGAGACGGATAACGGACATATCAATAAATGGTCGGGTCTGTCGCTGAATTTTATAGCCATGAAACCGAAAAGGAGACCGTGATGGGAGAAGGATTGAAAATCGTATATGATGATGTGGCGCCATATGCGAAAGAAAATAGCACTCCGCAGATTGTAAAAGCAGGATTGCGCCCTCATAAAGGACTTTTCCCGCGGGCGGGGTTGGTGCCGGCAGCGACAACCGTAGAACGAGAGTTCTTGGATCTACGCCGGGATGATTTGACCTATCCCGGTTACGCGCTTTGTTATCCTGGCTTTTCGCTGCTGGATGGAAACTATATCAATATGCCAGCTCCGGCAGTTGATTACGGATATATTTCGGATGAATGGTCGGATGCGGACGGTAATTTTGGATGGAGATATAGCAGAAAAGGGCTCACACCTCAAAAAGGGCTGTACCCGCGAACATTTCTATACCCAGCACCTGGCGGAAGTACCTGGATGGATATGCCAGCACTGACGATCAGTTTCAACGGGAAGTTTTCAAGTGTAGGTATTCTTCTTACGTTCAATTTGCTGTCGGGAGATTATGTGCGGAAGCTCAATATTAAATGGTATGCAGATGATATCCTGCTTTCAGATAAGGATTTCGAGCCGGACAGTGCGAGATATTTCTGCAGTAATTATGTGCTGCGGTACAACAAGATTGTATTGACATTCAAAAGTACGTCAAAACCATACCGCCCGGTGTTCCTGACCCGCATCGATTACGGAATCTATCGTGATTTCCTTTCGGATGAGCTGCTTGAAACGGATTGCTTGCAGGAGATCAATGCGATTTCAGAGAGTATCAGCATTAATACGCTGTCATTTACTGTTCGGGCTAAGAATAATATTCCGTTCGATCTGCAGAAAAAGCAGAGATTGGGATTGTACTTCGACGGCCGCTTGTTGGGGAATTTTTATTTGAAGAGCGGCGCCAGAAAGAACCGGGTCGATTATTATATGGACACACACGATGCACTGGGGATTCTGGATGGTAATGAATATCATGGAGGGATCTGCTCGGCTGTGAAAGTAGATACGGTACTGCAAGAAATATTTGCCGGGGAAGATTTTGGGTATACATTGGATGAGTCCTATAAGGATGTTACGCTGACAGGGTACATTCCGTATACGAGCAAGCGAAATGCGCTGGTGCAGGTGGCATTTGCCATTGGTGCGATCGTAGACACGTCTTACGGAGATTGTGTGCGGATTTATCCGCAGCCACAGGAAGTAACGGGAATTTTTGATAATTCGAACACGTTTGATGGATTGACCCTGGAGCATAGCGACATAGTAACCGGAATCCGGCTGACCGTTCACAGCTATGCGGAGACGGATGAGGAGGAAGAGCTATACAAGGAAGCACTGAATGGAACCGCGGAGATTGTATTTTCGGAACCGCATCATAGCCTCTCGATCCTCGGCGGCGCTTTGGAAGAGAGTGGAGCCAATTATGCGATCATAACAGGAACAGGAGCCGTTATTACACTGACTGGGAAAAAATACGGTCATTCGACATCCCAGTTATCGAAAGATAATCCGGATATTATTTACAACAAAAATATTAAAGAGGTAACGGATGCAACTCTCATAAATCCAGAAAATGGACCGGCGGCACTGGAACGTATTTATGAATATTACCAGCGGGCAGAGAGCGTTGTTGGCGATGTGCTTCTGGAAGAGGACAAGCAGTTGGGACAGAAAGTGCAGATTGACACCGGCTACGACGGCATCCGCACAGGAGTAATAGAAAGCATTGATCCGAGTTTTGCAACAGGAATAAGAGCGAGGATAAGCATACATGAGTGAGATTCTTGACAGTTTGATATTTGACCGGGTACAGGAAGATTTAGATAACCTGACGTGGAAAGCGTATATTGATTATTCTGATTTGAACCGTATTGAGGGGGCTATAAAATGGGTTTCTTATGTGCTGAATCGGTATAGCTATAAAAATATGACACATAATAAGCTGAATTGGAAAATGAATGACTTCCGGACAGAGAAAGAGATGAAGCGCCTGCGGGATAATATAGCAGCTATCCGGGCGGCTTATTATACCCCAGACAGTACACCGCTTACGCCGGAAAGAATTACATACACATCCATTTATCAGGCAAATGCGATCGAACGAATTATTTATGATATTGGCACATTGATTGAAACCTCTTCACCGGGAATGCAGCATTTAAGCTTCAGGCTGGGAAGTGGCAAGGCATTAGGGAACAGGAGCGTGACAATATGAATTTAAAGACGGATTATAAAAATGATATCTTTTCTGGAAAACGAAAATATCATATGACCAATAATGATGATGGAACAATTTCTCTGGATGATGTAACTACCTATGTGCAGGAGGGGGATATTCTTTCGGCAGATGATGTGAATGCAACCAATAAGGCCGTGAACGAGCTGCGGACGGGGAGTGATTCGTTTCAAGAGGAGATCACAGAAAAGGTTAAAGCTGTTTCGGAAACGGCAGATGCATTGACAGGAGAGGCGCTTCTGACGTTCAAGAGTTCCGGATGGAGCGATACAGCGCCATACACACAGAAGGTTACATTTGCAGGAATAAAAGAAAAAGATATTCCCGTATATGGTTTGCGCTTGACCGGCACACTGTCAAATGTGACGGTAGAAGCCCAGAAACTTGCATGGGGTTACGTAGACCGGATTGCATCGGGAAACGGTGATGTAACGGCATATTGTTACAGCAAAAAGCCAATGACAGATATTACAGTATCGGCGAAAGGGGTAAAACATGGCTGATGGAATTTTGTTAAAGCATGGTGCCGGTGTGGATAATACGGATTTGACCGCGGTATCGGGGGATGTCCTGGAAGGAGAGAGGTTCTTGGGAGCTGACAGCAAGGAAGCGCAGATGGGAGCGATGAAACGGATAACGGCGGTTGATAAGTCAATGACCGTCAATGAGACTTACAACATCCCTGCTGGATATCATGCTGGTACGGATTCTTTCCATCAGTCAGGGATTCCAGTTGAGGATGGTCCGCAGATTGATCCAGGCAGCGGTGGAATTACTGTAAATGTAAAAGGAAAATACCTGCAGAGTAATGCAGTTCTTATGTCGGTGGAGAACCTACGACCAGAAGTGATAAAGTACGGGGTTCAAATCGGAGATATTACGGGAAATTATCAAGGATTTCCAGATGAGGAGGGGTAACGGTGGATGGATTGCTGGATATGGTGGTGCAGAGCGCAGATTTTGATGCGCTGACAGCGACACCGGAAATGGTATTGGAAAAGAAAAAATTCATTGGTCCAGATGGCGCTATCAGTGTAGGTACAATGCCTGATAGGGGTTCCCCTACGATTTCCCTTCCCTTGAATGGAACAGCGTCAATACCGGCAGGAAAATACAGTGGAGGAAAGGTTACGCAGAATATCCCGGCAATGGGAGATTATACAATCTATCCGACCAGTAAGGAACAGCAGATTCCAACAAAAGGGGTCTATATGGGTGGAAACATCATCGTTCCCAAGCTGAGCAATCTGGTGCCGGAGAATATCAAAGAAGGGGAATACGTCGGCGGAGTCGGACCGGGAACCTGGAAAGGGTTTGTGGTGAATGATCCGTATACGCTGTATTATCGGGGGACGTTTGGCCCGGGGCAGGGTATAAAAACACTTAGATCATATAGTGGTTCTCATACAGTAAATCCTACATACGAAGAAAAATACATTTATTTAGCGCCAGATGGTCGGCTGACAGAGCAATTTTGTAGATTTAATCCTGTCGATATAACGGGAAAGAAAACATTAATAATTGAATATACGGTTTATTTGAAAGCGATAGCATACAATACTTGCTATATGAAGCCGTTTTTAACTACGTTTGATCCAGATGATGGAAGTGGGGGGCGATTGGATGTTCTCGGAGATAAAAATTTGTTGGGAATAACAACGTTGGGAAGAGATACTAAATATACGGCGCCAACCGCTGTAAGTGGTGATGGAGCTCATGATGGTGATCAAATAGAAAGTCTTCGGGTGGATGTATCATCTTTTTCACGAACGGTATATCTTTCCTTGTATGTATATATGACAAAATATGAGAAGTATGCTTGGTTTAAAATTCATAGCATAAAATTCGAATAAAGGAGAAATCAATATGGGAATGAATGATAAACACAATTACGATCCAACAAAATGGGTAGACAACAGCGAACCGGATATTGATGCAGAACATTTGAATAAAATTGAATCAGCGCTGCAAGAATACGGTGTCAGCATTGATGAGCTGGCGGCAGCAGGGGGTACCGCCGCGAAAGTCAAGGCTACCGATACATACGGTTTGGTAGTGAGTGCCTTAGGGGAGAGTACCGCGCAGGCGCTGATTGACGCGATCGCCAATAAGGTTATGAATGAGCTCATCAACAAAAATAAGATTGTAAACAACCTTCTGGCAACGGATGCCTCCACCGTTCTGGCGGGAACGCAGGGAGCGGCGCTGGATAAAAGGCTGGTGGCGGCAGAGAATGCGGTTGCTCAGTTAAATAGCGAGGCCTTATTTACCAATGCTCTTCATACTGTCAGTGCCAACGACAGTAACGGCATAAAAAATGACATGTATGCTAATTGGAATACTTTTAAAACTGGTGTAGCTGCACTTCTGTACCGAAATTCTGCCGAGGCATGGATCGGACTTATCAATAAATACGATAATGCTAAAGGAAGCGTTTTACTGATCAACTCCTGGGGCTCAATTAAAGTTTACCGACACTATGGAACCGTTTTAACTGACATATATGTGGCATCTTGAAATAACAATTTCATAAAGAAAATTTTACAGAATCTCTCCGTTTTGGTACCTTAAAAGTGTCAGAAAGGAGAGATTTTTATATGGTAGAAGAGTTATTGATGAATGTGGTAAATGCAATGAGTAATTGCTTGGATGAAGAGCAGTTGGACAAGCTGCAGAATGTCCTGTACATCAATTTCCACGATGTGAGAGTAGTAGAAGAGAAGAATGAGCTCCAGGCGACCGGCACCGACAGCGACACCGCAAAGATGCGGTTATTTGTGGCATCTAAAAAAGTGTCAGGTAGGCAAGACAATACATTGGCTCAGTACATCAGGGAGATCACTAATTGCCGTAACGCGCTGCGAAAGAATATTGAGGATATCACTACGATGGATCTGCGCTGGTACTTTGGAATGCTCCGGGAACGGAACAAAATCAGTATGGTTACGCTGCAGGGGCGGATGCGGTACCTCAATAGTTTTTGGACATTTTTGCAAAAAGAGAATCTTGTTAAAGATAATCCAGTGGCGCGTATCGAATCGCTACGTATTGAGAGCACTATCAAAAAGGCGTTTTCGGCACAGGAGTTGGAGGCACTTCGAATGGCTTGCGTCCGTCCGAGGGATCGGGCGCTCATAGAGTTTTTATATGCCACGGGCGTTCGCGTGTCGGAGCTGTGCAGCCTTAATATAGGCGATATTGATTTATATAAGCAGGAGTTTAAAGTGATGGGAAAGGGCAGGAAAGAACGCCATCTGTATATATCAGACGGTTCGTGTTTTCATCTCTATCGCTATCTACGCTGGCGGATGGGTAAAGAAGGGTTAACGATGGAAGAGTTGGCGAGCAAGCCGCTCTTTGTGTCAGCTAAGAAGCCATACAGCCGCATGACGGTGGCGGGAGTGCAGTATCTTGTAAAGAATCTTGGCAAAAAGGCAGGCGTTGGAAACGTTCATCCGCACCGGTTCCGTCGGACTTTTGCCACGGACCTTCTAAACCGCGGAAT
>NZ_QUJT01000003.1:0-242013 GCF_003480955.1 Clostridium sp. AM27-28 | reverse complement strand
CTTTTGCCACGGACCTTCTAAACCGCGGAATGAGAATAGAGGAGGTTATGGTGTTGATGGGGCACACCAAGATTGAGACGACACTGATATACTGCAATATAAAACAGGACAATGTCAGAGAGTCTTATCGTAAATATGCAGCGTAGATAGGAGAGAAGAGCACCTTTTTAGGTCGGCAGAAATGGCGGCTTTTTTGTTGTACGCAAAAATAGGAGATAGGAGAGGGTAGGGGAATAAGTAATGGACGGTGGCAAAAATAGAGTAAGTTTTTCGCTATTAAATTGTTATTTAATAATAGATGAGAATATTTAAACTTAAGACCATGTAAGAGTATCCAAATTTAAATAAAACATCTTTCCATAACATAACCCACATACTATCCAATCAAATGCAAACCAAAGCATAGTACCACCAGTAGAGGGCAAGATTTCAGTATTCTTCCAATCAATATAGCCAACCCAACATTCATATTCTTGTTGACAAAGTGTTTTTATTACTGATAAATCTGTAACTTTGCCATAAAATTTAATTTTAATATCGCTATTTAACTTGCTACAAGTCTATTCCAGGATTCCCAAGTGGTCGGGGTGTAGTTTATGTTTCTTCGAAAATAAATAGCTTTGTCACTCGAATCGGTTGAAATGGCAAATTGCGTGATCCAAGCGGTCGAACTATTTCCAAGGTTGTTGGATGTGTTAAAGGTTATTATGATCCAATAGCCCTCAAACGGAAGATTTAAACCCGTTTTGCCTGTTTTGTAGATTCCACTCGCCAACATGTAATTAGTATTAGTGTGATATTGATATCTCGATTGAAAAGCAGCGCAAAAGCTATTTTCGCTACCACTTTCTTTTAGATGAGTGGAAGCCTCGCTATTTCATGGTAATTTGAAATTCATACTTTTTCCAAGTTGCTGTATCCGCATTGTAATTCTGAATGACACGCCTATTACCAATATAATGTGTATATTCTTGAGAAAGATATGCGCCTGGATAACCGGTTGACCAATAAACCACGAGTGTGAAAGCTTCGGTAAATGGACAGTTTTTTAAAGTTACTGCAGTAGCGTTACTGGTGCAACAATAGTATCCTGGGGTCTTGATAGTGTGCATATCAGTTCCGTTTTGTATTATAGTTCCACTATTCCGGGGCCACAGCTCGCTATTTTGTGGAGAGAACCAGAAATGATACATCATGCTAATATAAAATAAGTAAAACCTATTAATAAGGAGGAAAAATATTATGGATAAAATGATTCTCAAAGACAACACAACAGTCGAACTGCAGGCAGGAGCATCCCTGTCAGCGGTGACAGCCAAGTTTGACAGCAAGGATGCTATGCTGGAAACTTGGAAAACATTGACTCCGGAAAATCTGGCAGAAGTAAAATTCCAGAATGATGCTGGAATGACTGTCGGGACATATACGGACTTGGTTCTTGAATCTGAAACCTCGCGGGAAGTATCTGATGGCGTACAGACCACGTTTTCTTTCCGTGTGAAAACCGACACAGAGAAACGCTTGGATGCTCTGGAAGAGGGGCAGACAGTGCAGGACGAGGCGATCAGCGACCTGGGGGAAGCCACCAGCGAACTGGCAGAGAAAGAAGGTGTAGAGTAATGGGTGCGTTTTATGGGAAAAGAATCAGAAGCGGGAAAATGACACTGGAAGAGGTGCCGACTTACTGGAAAAAAGCGACTGAAAAATGGCTGAAAGAACATCCGGAGGAGGCGGAAAGATGAGTAGAAATGCGTGCGTAACAATGCAGATGCTGGCGACCGGATTGGTGGCCTACCTCAGCGACAAGCTGGGAGTTACTTTTTATTTGCTGGGGTTGCTTCTGGCTCTCATGGTGATTGATTATCTGTCCGGTATGGCAGCAAGCAGGGTAGAGGCGTTGGAGCATCCAAACGATAAGACTTATGGGTGGAGTAGCCGCAAGGGGGCGATCGGGATCGCCAAAAAAGTGGCTTATCTGTTTGTGATCGCGGTGGCGATGGTAATTGATTACGTTATTATCCAGACATCAAGTGTGCTGGGAGCATCGCTGCCTAATACGATGCTGTCATTACTGGTAACGGTCTGGTATTTACTCAATGAGGCATTGTCGATTACTGAAAATGCCGGGCGCATGGGAGCACCAGTGCCGGAATGGCTTGCAAAATACATAGCCGTCCTTAAAAACAAGATTGACAGCAAAGGCGAAAACGGAGACAACCATGCATAGAAGGAGGTGATCCGGATATCTCCCGCGGCAGCCTGGGTCATGGCTGCCATTGCGATATCGCAACAGGGCGGACCTAGTTCCGCTCCTTACATATTATAAAGAAAAGAGGACAAATCAATGATGAAAGCAATGTTATCTCAGCCGATGGCTGGAAAAACGGATGAGGAAATTATCGCAACCAGAGAAAAGGCGATCAAGGCGCTGGAGGCGCGGGGATACGAGATTGTGAATACCCTGTTTACAGATGAGTGGTACAACCGTGAAAACATGGAGAAACGCGGCGTGGTGCAGATCCCGCTTTGCTTCCTTGCAAAGTCACTGGAAAATATGTCTCTGTGTCATGCGGCGTATTTTTGTAAAGGATGGGAACAAGCGCGGGGCTGCCGGTTAGAGCACGAGGCGGCTGTAGCTTACGGTCTGACTGTTATTTATGAGGAGTGAGATTATGAGAGATATTACAGTATGCCATCCGCGTCTCCAGACCCTGACTGCGCAGCTCGTCGATAAGTGTGCCGGTGCAGGTTTGCCGATTAAAATCGGGGAATCTTTCCGGAGCGTCGCCGAACAGGACGCTCTGTATGCACAAGGACGCACGCAGCCGGGCAGTATTGTCACGAATGCAAAAGGCAGCAGCTACAGCAGTCAGCACCAGTGGGGCATCGCAGCGGATTTTTACCGCGCGGACGGAAAAGGCGCATACAATGAAGCAGGAGATTATTTCAAACGTGTGGGAGAGATCGCCAAGCAGCTGGGGCTTGCATGGGGAGGAGATTGGAAAAGCATCATAGACAAGCCACACGTTTACTTGCCGGATTGGGGCAGTGGAACGGGAATTTTGAAGCAGAAATATGGGACATTTGAGAATTTCAAAAAGACTTGGGCGGCGGAGGATGGAGCTGCAGCTTCACAGCCGAGCGCCCCGCAGGTATCGATCACCGATCTGAAAGAGGTAAAGAGCGGATCGCGCGGGTTACGCGTCCTGGCGTCGCCGACGCTTATTATCCGAACAGCCCCAAAAGGCACGGACACAGGCAAACGCTACACCAAGGATCAGCGCGTGCAGCCGCTCAACAAGTGCTTTGCTGACGGTGAACCGTGGATTCAGACCGCGGACGGTTGGATATCTGGCAAATACCTTGAAGGCTGGCTTTTACAGGATGGGCGCTGGTGGTATCTGCTGAGTGGTTACACATACCGGCATGATACGGTCTGCCGGATTGACGGGCAGGCGTATGCGTTTGATTCTGACGGCTGGATGATTACCGCGGATCGGATAGCTGCCGACGGACACATTAAATAAGAAGAAAAACTCCACGATATCATAAAAAAAACACAATATAAGCACATAGCAAAAGGACTGTTATCCCTTGAAAGTAAAGGAAAAACAGCCCTTTTTTCGTGTGATATTTCGTGTGATATTTACCCCGAAAAGGGGGTTCAAAATGCCGAAAATGGCATTCGCAAAGAAGTTCCTTAAAACACCGAGAACCCTTGTAAATAAAGGAGAAATCCAATATTTACAAGGGTTCCTGCGAGTGGACCAGACGGGAGTTGAACCCGTGTCCAAAAACCAATTCCCTGTTCTTCTACTATCATAGTCCGTTCTTTGACATTCCCTCTATCCTGCGGAAACGAACATCCTCAGAACTTCAGTAGTTCCTGATACGCCTGACAGTCCGGAACCCGCCTGTCATCGTTTCTCACATATTCGATGCCAGATTCTTAAAGTGTGAGTGCTCTAAGGCTGACAACTGCCAAATTAGGCAGCGTATGCTAATTTGTTGTTAGCGTTTAATTTTAAGTTTGCCATTTAACGCATCGCATGCGGATAGCTTCACCAGCTTCATGATCCCTGTCGAAACCGGTACTGGCCCTTATATTTAGATCCTTATTATCATACCATGAAAGAGGCGGTCTGTCAATGTAGTGAAAACTCAAGAGAAAAATATCTTGACAAAATAGAAACAGCTGATATAATCGAGACTGTAATGATGAACCAGAAACGGGTTTATCTATATAAAGAAAGTGTTGAGAAGACCAGTAGGATTGTGGAACTGGACAGAGAACGGCGTCGCAGGAAAAGCCTGAAATAACAGAGGCAGGTGGCTGTGGGTGGAAGCGTCGGACAGGAAAACAAATCTGAATACCAGCTTTGAATGTCCCTTAATCGGGAACGGTGATTCCGTTATCATCAGAATGAAGTGGAATCGATCCGAACGATCGATTCAATAAGGGTGGAACCGCGATTTATCGTCCCTTAGTCAGAAACATCTGGCTAAGGGACTTTTTTGGTTCTTCTGGTCAGGAAGCTTTTATTATTTCAGAACGAAAAGGAGAAAAAAGATGAAGATCACATTAAAAGATGGCTCTGTCAAAGAATATGCGAGCCCGATGTCCATCATCGACATTGCAAAAGACATCAGCGAAGGCCTGGCGAGAGTGGCATGTCTGGGTGAGGTTGACGGTAAGGAAGAAGATCTCCGTACCGTGATCGACCATGACTGTCAGTTAAATATCCTGACTGCAAAGGATGAGAAAGGTCTGGCAGCTCTGCGCCATACCGCCAGCCATGTAATGGCACAGGCTGTAAAACGCCTTTATCCGGAGACAAAACTTGCGATTGGACCATCCATCGCAGACGGTTTCTACTATGATGTCGATCCGGCTACCCCTCTGACTGCAGAGGATCTGCCGAAGATCGAGGCAGAGATGAAGAAAATCATCAAAGAAGCACTTCCACTGGAGCGCTTTACTCTGCCGAGAAATGAAGCGATCGAGTTCATGAAGGAGAAAGAGGAGCCGTACAAGGTAGAATTAATCGAGGATCTGCCGGAGGATGCAGAGATCAGCTTCTACCGTCAGGGTGATTTTACTGACTTATGTGCAGGGCCTCACATGATGAACACCAAGGGTGTTGGTAAGGCATTTAAGCTGATGAATCTGGCAGGCGCATACTGGAGAGGCAGCGAGAAGAACAAAATGCTGACCCGTATCTATGCGACCGCATTTGCAACCAAAGAGGATCTGGAAGCATACATCACAATGATGGAAGAGGCAAAGAAACGTGACCATCGTAAACTGGGCAAAGAACTTGGCCTGTTCATGATGCACGATGCAGGTCCGGGTTTCCCGTTCTTCCTGCCGAAGGGCATGGTACTGAAAAATACCCTGCTTGATTACTGGAGAGAAATCCATAAAAAAGCTGGTTATGTAGAGATTTCCACTCCGATCATCCTGAATCGCAAGCTCTGGGAGACTTCCGGACACTGGGATCATTACAAAAACAACATGTATACAACTGTGATCGATGAAGAGGATTACGCAATTAAACCAATGAACTGTCCGGGCGGCGTTTTGGTATACGCTTCTGAGCCACGTTCCTACCGTGATCTGCCGCTGCGTATGGGTGAGCTTGGTATCGTTCATCGTCATGAGAAATCTGGTCAGCTTCATGGTCTGATGCGTGTACGCTGTTTCACACAGGATGATGCACATATCTTCATGACACCGAAGCAGATCAAGGACGAGATCAAGGGCGTTGTACACCTGATCAACCAGGTATATTCCCTGTTTGGGTTCAAATATCACGTAGAGCTGTCCACCCGACCGGAAGACAGCATGGGAAGTGATGAAGATTGGGAGATGGCAACCGAAGGCTTGCGTTCCGCTCTGGAAGAGCTGGGACTGCCGTATGTGGTAAACGAGGGCGATGGCGCATTCTATGGACCGAAGATCGACTTCCATCTGGAAGATTCTATCGGAAGAACCTGGCAGTGTGGTACCATCCAGCTTGACTTCCAGCTTCCACAGCGATTTGAATTAGAGTACACCGGAGCAGACGGCGAGAAACATCGTCCGATCATGATTCACCGTGTTGTATTTGGTTCCATCGAGCGTTTCATCGGTATCCTGATCGAGCACTTCGCAGGTGCATTCCCAACCTGGCTGGCACCGGTACAGGTAAAGATTCTTCCGATCTCTGACAAATACGCAGATTACAGCAAGGAAGTTCTGGACAAGCTGACCGAGGCTGGCATCCGTGCAGAGATGGATACACGTTCCGAGAAGATCGGCTACAAGATCCGCGAGGCACAGACCCAGAAGATCCCGTACATGCTGGTTGTTGGACAGAAAGAGGAAGAAGAGAAGACTGTTTCCGTCCGCAGCCGTTTTGCGGGTGACGAGGGCGCAAGTAGTGTAGAGAGCTTCATCAAGTCCATCCAGAAGGAGATCGAAGAGAAAAACCTGCGTGAGACTGTGAAAGCAGACGAAGCTAAATAATTTTGAAAAATTAAAAAATCCGGCAGACGCATCTGTGAGATAAAATCATGGATGCGTTTGTTTTAGTTTGCACGAATAAATCCAAAAAAGAAGCAGATACTACTCCTGAATCTAAAAACCAGTAACTGTTCACAGGCAGGAATTTTCTGAACTGAAAATTCCGTACGATACAGTTCTGGTTGCCGATTTTGCCGATTTGGAATGCGAAGTATCGGTAAAATCCCGTTACTGGTCATACATGTGTGAACAGCAACGAAAACCATGACACATTGAAAAGTGTATCGCTGAAAAGTTTGACGGCTGGATGCCGGAGGAGACTTTCGGTGATGCATGTCAGAAAACAGGAGGAAAAATCATGACAAAACTGGATTGTAGTGTAACCGGATGTATGCACAATGCGGAAAACTGCTGCTGTAAAAATACCATTCTGGTAGAAGGAAAGACGGCGCAGGATAAATGCGATACCTGCTGTGGCAGCTTCGACGAGAAGAAAGGCGGCACATTCCGCAACCTTTTTAAAACACCGGAGAGCCGTCTCGAAGTAGAGTGCGAGGCAACGAACTGTGTTTATAATACAGACCGCCGGTGCAGCGCGGAACACATCGGAATCACCGGAGGCAATGCGACGGTTTCTATGCAGACGGAATGTTCGAGTTTCCAGAAACGGTGACTGGTGCGGTTTTCTTTTTTAATAGAAGAAAGCCTGCATAAGTATTCGAAATAAAAAATGCCGCCGGATATGGAAAATTCTGTCAGAAAAGAAGCAAAACCGGGCAGAGGTAATGATATCCGGCGGTAGTTTTTAGTATGTCCGTAAATGTATTTGCGTACGTTGCCGTCATTCGCGCAACGCGTGAACCATATTTAAAAATCATTTGTAAATCTTCTCAAAAATCTTCTCAAAAATCTCGAAAAAACCGGTTGACATTCCAAAGAAACCATAGTATACTAACAAAAGTTGTGAGGAAACAACTTCACGAAGACAGGAAAGCAGGTTATCTACCTCACCTCAGCACGAGCAAGTGACTGTGGGTTCATAAATTTGAGAAATTTCCTATATTGGATTTCCTATTATGAGTAAGTGGATGGTCTGTACTGTTCACTTATTTTTTTTTGACACTGAATCAACCAAAATCATCACATATCATGGGGGTGCACGACTATTAGCGAGTTAATGATTAACGAACAGATTAGAGACAGAGAGGTTCGTTTGATTGGCGAAAATGGAGAGCAGCTTGGAATCATGTCCGCAAAGGATGCTTACAAGTTAGCGAAAGAAGCGGAACTGGATTTAGTAAAGATTGCTCCGACTGCAAAGCCGCCGGTCTGCAAGATTATCGATTACGGTAAATACAGATACGAGCTTGCAAGAAAAGAAAAAGAAGCTAAGAAGAAACAGAAGGTAATCGAGATCAAGGAAGTTCGTCTTTCCCCGAATATCGATGAAAATGACCTGAATACCAAGATGAACAATGCGAGAAAATTCCTGGAAAAAGGCAATAAAGTAAAGGTTACACTTCGTTTCAGAGGTCGTGAGATGGCACATATGTCAAAGACAAAGTATATCCTTGACGATTTTGCAGAGAAGCTTGCCGATATCGCAGCCGTTGATAAACCGGCAAAAGTAGAAGGAAGAAGTATTGTACTGTTCCTTTCTGCGAAACGCTAGATATAAGGACATAACTATTATTAAGGAGGACTACACCATGCCTAAAATGAAAACAAGCAGAGCAGCTGCTAAACGTTTTAAAACAACCGGAACCGGAAAGTTAGTAAGAAATAAAGCTTACAAATCCCACATCTTAACTAAGAAATCTACAAAGAGAAAAAGAAATCTTAGAAAAGACATCGTTACTGATGCTACAAACAGCAAGGTAATGAAGAAGATTTTACCGTACTTATAAGATTCGAGGATTAAGAAGGAGGAAATAACCGATGGCAAGAGTAAAAGGCGGATTAAACGCTAAAAAGAAACACAATAGAGTATTAAAGCTGGCAAAGGGTTACAGAGGCGCACGTTCCAAACAGTACCGTGTAGCTAAGCAGTCCGTAATGAGAGCTCTTACAAGCTCCTACGCTGGTCGTAAAGAGAGAAAGAGACAGTTCAGACAGCTGTGGATCGCTCGTATCAACGCAGCAGCACGTATCAATGGTCTGTCCTACAGCAAGTTCATGTACGGCTTAAAGCAGGCTGGTGTTGAGATGAACCGCAAGATCCTTTCTGACATGGCTATCAACGATGCAGAAGGTTTCGCAAAACTGGCAGAGCTGGCTAAGTCCAAACTTGCGTAAGCAAAGAGCAGTGCGAAAAAAAGAAGCCACACACAGAAGCGTTGTGTTTACACAAAAGCGGCTGTGTGTGGCTTCTTTTTTTCATAGGGCGAATGCCCGACAGCGAGGAAAAACGAAGTTTTTTCGAGCTGCCGCACTGCGGACTAGAAAGAAGTGATCCATAGAAGCGTTGTGTTTACACAAAAGCAGCTGTGTGTGGCTTCTTTTTTTCATAGGGCGAATGCCCGACAGCGAGGAAAAACGAAGTTTTTTCGAGCTGCTGCACTGTGGACTAGAAAGAAGTGACCAAGAAACTTTTTTCCTCCAGCCGCCCCCACGCGGCGCAGAGGAAAGCTCCCTGACATCAGCAAAAATCACAACCCACATTTCCACGATATAGAATTTACTTATGAAATTATATTAAAAAAACTATCCAGAAATCGAGAAACTTGTGGTATAATGGATAAAAATATGGCTGTGAATTATTTAATCAGCCAGGTCGCAGATAGTTGACTCATAATAAAAGTGTATTGGGAGGTATCTTTAGAATGGCAAATGAAAAGAAAAAGCCGGTTAAGATCGTGGAAACTGTCCTTCGTGACGCGCACCAGTCTCTGATTGCAACCAGAATGACAACGGAGCAGATGCTTCCGATCATCGGAAAGATGGATGAGGTTGGATATCATGCAGTAGAATGCTGGGGCGGTGCGACATTCGATGCCAGCCTTCGTTTCCTGAAGGAAGATCCGTGGGAGCGCCTTAGAAAGCTGAGAGATGGTTTTAAGAAGACAAAACTTCAGATGCTGTTCCGTGGACAGAATATTCTGGGTTATAACCACTATGCAGATGATGTGGTAGAATATTTCGTACAGAAATCAGTTGCCAATGGTATTGATATTATCCGTATTTTTGACTGTTTAAATGATATCCGCAACCTGGAGACAGCGGTAAAGGCAGCCAACAAAGAAAAAGCACACGCACAGATAGCGCTGAGCTATACACTGGGTGATGCATATACACTGGATTATTGGAAAGACATTGCAAAGAGAATCGAGGATATGGGCGCTGATTCCCTGTGTATCAAGGATATGGCAGGTCTTCTGACCCCGTACAATGCAGAGATCCTTGTGAAAGCACTGAAAGAAGCAGTTGATCTTCCGATTGATATCCATACGCATTACACCTCCGGCGTTGCATCCATGACGTACTTAAAGGCAGTGGAAGCGGGCGCTGACATGATCGATACCGCGATGTCTCCGTTCTCGATGGGAACGAGCCAGCCGGCGACCGAGGTTATGGTTGAGACCTTCAAAGGTACTCCGTATGATACCGGACTGGATCAGGAAAAACTGGCGGAGATCGCAGATTACTTCCGCCCGATGCGTGAGGAAGCGTTAAAGAGTGGTCTGATGAATACCAAGGTTCTGGGCGTTGACATCAATACCCTGCGTTATCAGGTTCCGGGCGGTATGCTTTCCAACCTGGTTTCCCAGCTGAAAGAAGCGCGCGCAGAGGATAAATACTACGATGTCCTGAAAGAGATCCCGAGAGTCCGCAAAGACTTCGGTGAGCCGCCGTTAGTTACTCCGTCTTCCCAGATCGTTGGTACGCAGGCTGTATTAAATGTCCTGATGGGCGAGCGCTACAAGATGTTCACAAAGGAATCCAAGAAACTTCTGATGGGCGAGTTCGGACAGACTGTAAAGCCGTTCGACAAAGAAGTTCAGAAGAAAGCAATCGGCGATGCAAAACCGATCACCTGTCGTCCGGCAGATCTGATCGAGCCGCAGCTTGAGAAGATCGAGGCGGAGATGAAGCAGTGGAAGCAACAGGATGAGGATGTCCTGACTTATGCACTGTTCCCACAGGTAGCAAAAGAGTTCTTCGAGTCCCGTCCGGCAAAGAAACCGCCGGTTGAGAAACGTGAGATCCTGAAAGCGGCTGCGCCGGAAGTAAAGAAAGCACCGGTGTCCACTGAGGAGATGGATGGAAACGGCATCAATACCTGGGCTGGAAGAAAAAGCGAGTCTTACCAGATCTAAGCTAAAAAGAATTTAAGGATTTTGAGCCAAAAGGAGTGCCAGAATCGGTAGAGTGTACCGGGTTGGCACTCCTTTTTATGCTACTATGCATTCAAAAATCATGTATCCGGAAAACATTTCGAAGCCAACCTATACTGCTTCTAAAAATTAAGAAAATCTTACAATTTCACGCAAAGACCCCAAATTTTGCGAAGTTTTTTCGGTAAGGTTGACACATATGGTCTTTTTTCATTATAATAGATACGATTGTAAAAACGTGAAAAAGATGGAAAACAGTCGAGCGGCTGTCTGGAAATACGGCGGCAGACAGAATAAGAATTCCGCTGCGGGGGATGAATTGCAGAAAACGCAGCAGAATGAGGAGATAGACGGATGAAAAAATGGAAGTTATTGGGGAAACGGGCGGCGGCGTTTCTGCTGGGCGCTGTGATGGCGGTCAACCCAGGGCTGGCAGGTACTGCAGCAGAGTCTTTGCTGGGGATCGTTAGCTATGCGGAAGAGAGAACCGCGTCGGTCAATGCGACAAACCTGAATGTCCGGAGTGGTCCGGGCACTTCGTATCAGGCACTAGCGAAGCTGTCCAAGGGCGCACCGGTTACAGTACTTGGTGAGCAGACGGGAACGGATGGCGTCGTATGGTATCAGATACGATATAGCGGAAGCGGCGGTGAGCAGACGGGTTATGTTTCGAGCAAATACATAAAGTTTCCGACTGCGATCAAATCGGATTCGGATTTTGAAAGCTATCTGACAAAGCAGGGATTTCCGGAGAGCTATAAACAGGGACTCCGGGAATTGCATGCACAATATCCGAATTGGACGTTCACGGCGTTCCAGACGAATCTGGATTGGAACACAGCGTTGAAAAATGAAAGCGTGATCGGACGGAACCTGGTTGCGAGCAGCAGCATTTCGTCCTGGAAATCGACCGAGACAGGCGCGTATGACTGGGGAACCGGAACCTGGCCGGGCTTTGACGGAAGCTCCTGGGTACAGGCGTCTTCGGATATTATCGCCTATTATATGGATCCGCGGAATTTCTTAAATGATAAATATATTTACCAGTTCATGAAACAGTCGTATGACAGTTCGCTTCACACGAAGACGGGGCTGCAGAACATGGTGAGCGGAACCTTCCTTTCCGGCACGGTGTCGGGCGGATCGTCGGTATCGACCGGTACGGGAAGCAGTTCTGGAAGCTCTTCTTCCGGTTCAGCGACGGGACCGGGAAGTTCGTCAGGTTCGAGCGGAAGCAGCGCCGGTCTGTCGTCTCCGATTGCTTCGATCAGCGATCATAAGACGGAGCGGGTGGCAGCGACCAATGGACCGGGCATGGCGGGAGATGGATTTTCTTCCAACAATGCAGACGGGGAGACGGCGCCGGTCAGCAGCGGCACATCGAATAAGTCATCGGGGACAACCAGCAGCACGGCTGGAACCACCAGTGGCAGTACAAGCGCACCGGGAAGCAGCACAACCGGAACAACTTCTGGTTCAACCAGCAGCGGAAGAACAAGTGCACCGGGAAGTGGCACTTCCAGCAGTTCGGGAACTTCCACGGGAGTGGCGCAGCAGTCTGCAATCGGTACTTCCTATGTAGATATCATCATGAATGCGGCATCCGAATCGGGAGTCAATCCATATATTCTGGCGTCGATGATTCTGCAGGAACAGGGCAGCCAGGGAACCGGACGCAGTATTTCCGGAACGGTGTCCGGCTATCAGGGATATTATAACTTCTTTAATATAGAGGCATATCAGTCCGGCTCGATGAGTGCGGTAGAACGCGGACTCTGGTGGGCATCCCAGTCGGGAAGCTATCTGCGCCCGTGGAACAGCATCGAGAAATCGATCCGCGGCGGTTCAGTTTATTATGGCGAGAATTATGTGAAAAAAGGGCAGGATACGCTGTACTTAAAGAAATTTAATGTGCAGGGCAGCAACCTTTATAAACACCAGTACATGACGAACGTGCAGGCGGCAGCTGCCGAAGGACTGACACTTTCGAAGATCACGGCATTGGCAAATACAACACTTGAGTTCTCGATTCCGGTGTATAAAAACATGCCGGCGGGCGCCTGCGTCAAACCGACGCTGGACGGCAGCCCGAACAACAAGCTGTCGGCGCTGGGTGTCGATGGATTTGCACTGACACCGACCTTTAACCGAGATACAGAGTCCTACGATCTGATCGTGGATCCATCGGTGGCAAGCGTGACGGTAGCAGCGAGCGCGATTGATTCCAAGGCAACGATTGCCGGAACGGGAACGGTCGATCTGCAGAGCGGTGTCAATGAGATCACCGTGACGGTCAAAGCGGCAAATGGAAATCTGCGAAATTACGTCCTTCACGTAGTGCGCCAGTCGGGCGGTCCGACCTACTCAAGCTCGATTGGAAGCGGCGTTTCCTCTGGAAGCAGCTCTAGCGGTCCGGCGACGGGACCGGGCATGTCTTCAGGAAGCAGTTCAGGAAATTCTTCCTCCGGCGGTTCGGATGTGCAGATTGTCGGTCCGACCTCTTCGGGAAGCAGTTCAGGAAGCTCTCCTTCCGGGCAGTCCGCACCGGGATCGAATGTGAATGGATTTGGGAGCGGCAGTTCCGGAACCCTGATTGCGCCAAATGGGGAATCTGTCGGGAGCGCCGGCAGTCCGCAGGGGAGCCAGTCGCCGACCGGCGTGGCGGCACCATCCCAGTCCACATCGGGAACGCATGCGGCATCGTCGGTGCGCGGGGATGTCAACGGCGACGGTAAGCTGAACATCATGGATATCCTGCTGGCACAGCGGTCGATACTGGGACTTGGAAAGTTAAGAGCGGAAGAAATCGCGCGCGCCGACCTCAATGGAAATGGAAAAGTAGATATTTTGGATGTTCTTCTGATGCAGAAGAAGATTCTGGGACTGTAGGGATATTTCACGTACCTGCGGCTGGTCTTGAGAGATGGCAGCGGGTACGTGAAAATTTGTAAAGAAAGGGAACGGTGCAGATATGGGACCGTTACCAATAAAGAATATAGGACAGGGCAGTTGAATGAAAAAGTTTAAAAATATCATATTAGGTATACTTGCGGCAGGTATGCTGACGGTGGCGGCGCCGGTTGGCGGGATCAGCGCCTATGCATCCAGCGCAAAAATTTCATTTTCCGATCCGAGTGCGACGGTGGGTCAGGAGTTCAGTGTCAATGTGAAGATCTCCTCTCAGGATGGAAATCTAGGGGCATCCGACGTGGTACTTTCCTATGATCCGTCGGTCATTGAGTTTGTGAGCGGAAATAACGCAAGCGGCGGTGCAGGTTCCGTCCGCCTGGTTGGAACGATGGATTCCAGCTCAACGAAGGCATTTTCCTATACGCTGAAATTCAAGGCAGTGCAGGCGGGAAATACGTCGATCTCTGTGGGAAGTTATGAAGTCTATGACTCAGATGCACAGGCAGTCACAGTTTCTAAAACGGGGACGGCGAGCGTCAAAGTAAAAGCACCGGCAACCTCCTCGGCGGAAGCGGCGCTTTCGTCCTTGAAGATTTCTCCAGGAACACTTTCCCCTGCATTTTCGCCAAATGTGACTTCCTATACGGCGCAGGTAGGAGCCAGCGTCGATAAGCTGGCGGTCAGCGCGAGTGCGAAGGACAGCAAGGCGAAAGTCCTTGTCAGCGGTGATTCCGGCTTAAAGGTAGGTGCTAATACCGTTGTCTGCAAGGTGACGGCGGAGGATGGACAGACAACTAAGAGCTACACGATCACAGTCAATAAGCTCGATACGGTCGATGTGCCGTCAGAGGCGGAGACAGGGGCTGAAACAGAGGCAGTTGGGACAACGCCGGTTGTGAAAAACGGGCTGGATGTGGAAATAGACGGCGTTTCCTATACGGTGGCGACGGAATTTGATGCCTCCCTGCTTCCGGAAGGATATACGCAGTCTACCTGTACTTATGGCGGTTCAGAGGTCCAGTGTGGAAATGGCAATGACCTGACGCTTTTGTATTTGCAGGGTGCCGATGGAAATGGTGCATTTTATATTTATATACCGGAATCCGGTGTGTTATCGCCGTATGTGACGATCGATGTGACAGCAAAGTCGATTCTGGTGCTTCCACCGGATGAGTCGGTTCAGATTCCGGATGGATTTATGGAGACGACCATTCAGTTAAACGGCACGTATAAAGTGCAGGGCTGGGTGTGGAAGAGCGATGAGCAGCAGAAGTATTGTGTCGTATATGGTATGAATGAGAGCGGCGAGAAGTCGCTGTACCGGTATGATATTGCAGAAAAGACCTTCCAACGGTATTTTGAAGACCCGTCGCTGGCAACTAAATACGATGATGCACAAGTGGAAGAGATTGTAGATAAATACAACGCACTTTGCAGGGATTATAATATTCGCTTTGTCATGCTTGCGGTTCTGGGCGTAGCGTGTGTAATCTTGTTCTTTATCGTGATCAATCTTCTGCTCAAGCGGAAAGAGTGGAGAGAGGAAGCGCAGGCAGCCGGAGGCAGACAGAGGTCCAAGCGCCGTCCGTCATCGCCGAATGCACGATCGGCGGCAGACGCACGGGTGAAACGAGGCACTGGGCGCGACAAGAGAGAAGATGGGGAAATGACGCCGGCAAGACCGGAAGCGCGGAGTGAGAAAGAGCGCATGGCAGCGGATGACAGACGCCGCCCGTCCGCAGAGCGGATGGAGGAAGGGCATCGGAGTGCGCGCCGAACCCAAGAGAAGCTGGAGACAAGACCGGTCCGCCGGGAGCGGGAAGAGGAGCGCGAGACGCAGCCGGTCCGCCGGACAAGGGAAGATGAGCGCGTGTCCCAGCCGGTCCGCCGAGAGCGGAGTATGGAGGCAGCATCGGCAGACCGCGCAAAACGGATGCCGGAGGAAAGACGCCGCCGGGAAGCAGGAAGCGAAAATCGTTCCGAACGCGTCCGTAGAGAAATGCCAGAAGAAAGCAGTCCGGCTTGTGTCCGCAGAGAGGCATCAGAAGAAGAACGTCTGCAGCGCACCCGCAGAGATGCGGCAGAGGAAAGCCGTACTGAGCGTCCGCGCAGAATTTCGGCAGACGGAAGCCGCGCAGAGCGGGAACGCCAGGCAGTGGCAGAAAGCCGACGCACAGAACGGGAACGTGCTGTTTCAGCAAAAGAAAGCCGCCTGCAGCGCGATTACACGCCGGCATCGGCGCATCGTGCGGCGAAAGAGTCTGCAGTATCGGGAGAACGCCGGAATGTGCGCCCGGCGATTCATGTGCGCCCAGCATCCCGCTCGGAGCTTTACTACACGCTGGAACGGGAGGAATACGGTGATCGCCCAACGAGATATGAGTCGGAATCAGAGCGATCCAGACGCGCCCGCGAGGCAAAAGCCCGGTTAGAGCGGGATCGGCGTGATGAGGATGGATTTGAGTATATCGACGATCCGCAGTAAATAAAAGAGGAAAAGATGGATATCTGTCCAGGAGATTTCTGGCGGGTATCTGTCTTTTCTTTTATATTGATTTTTTTTGTAACAAGTTCACGTTACTGTTCACGCATACGTGCCCAGTAACGGAATTTGCCGTGGCTTCGCATTTAAATACGGCAAATTCCTGCTGCCACCACGTTTTCTTACGGCACTTTCAGTTCCAAAAGTGCCTATTCGTGAACAGTAACAAGTTCACACAATTAACACAGTTTTACAGTTGACGAAAACATCTGTTTGTTATACAATCTATATAACAAATGATAAAACAGGCGGCTGACTGTATTTAGAAACGGGGTCTGCCGTCAGAATGAAAGATGGTGGAGTATGATTGTAGAGATTGATTTTAACAGTGAGGAAGCGCTTTATATTCAGCTCATAAACCAGATCATCATCGGGATTGCGACCGACCAGATCCGGGAGGGCGATACGCTGCCATCCGTGCGCCAGTTAGCGGATAACATCGGAATTAACATGCACACGGTCAACAAGGCATATTCTGTACTGAAACAGGAAGGCTTTCTGCGTGTGGACCGCCGCCGCGGGGCAGTGATTGCACTTGACACGGATAAGATGCGGACGATCTCGGAGATGCGCCGGGATCTCAGTGTGATTCTGGCAAGAGGTGTCTGTAAAAATGTGAGCCGCGAGGAGGTTCACAATCTGGTGGATTCCATTTATGACGCATTTACAGCGGAATAGCAGGTTCCGTCTGCGGGCGATGATTTTTGTGTATTGGAACCGTTGCGGGATGTGTATGTTGGGAGGATAAATTATGCTGTGTGAGAAATGTGGGATTCGCGAAGCGAATATTAAATATACAGAAGTGTTTAACGGCGTCAAGACAGAGCATAATCTCTGCGCCCAGTGCGCGAAAGAGATGGATCTGGGACCGTACTCGGCACTGATTGAGGGAGAATTTCCGCTTGGAAAACTGCTTTCGAGCCTTTTGGGACTGACGGATGCGTCTGCCAGCCAGGCACCGAAAGAGGATGTGGTATGCCCGACCTGCGGCACAACGTATGAAGAATTTATCAAGAACAGCCGTTTCGGATGCGCGGACTGTTATCATGTGTTTGATCCGTTGCTTGGAGAGAAAATTAAGAAATTGCAGGAAAATTCGAGCCATACCGGCAAACATCCGAAGATCCAGCCGCGCAGTCAGGCGGCTGCAGAGGTGACGAAGAAAGGAGAACTGGAATTCAGCCCGGAAGAGCAGATTAAGCAGCTGAAACGCAGGCTGGAAGCGGCGTTGCAGGAAGAAGACTATGAGACGGCTGCTGCCTGCCGGGATAAGATACACAGTCTGGAAGGAGAGATGAGACATGACGAAATGGTTTGAGGAAGTGGCGAATGATGCGTCCAATATCGTTTCCAGCCGGGTGCGTCTGTCTCGGAACTGGGAAGAATATAAATTTCCGAGTCGTCTGGAGCCGGATGAGGCGCGGACGATGATTGCCCGTTTAAAACAGAATTTCCGCGATCTGGGTGACCGGGACGGTCAGTTTTATGAATATGAAGATCTGGAATTGATGGAGAAGCTTGACCGCACCGCATTGCGGGAACGGCGGCTTTTAAACCGCACGCTGGCGGAGAAGACGACGCCGGGCGGGATCCTCTGTTCGGAGGATGAGCGGGTCAGCATGGTATTAAATGCGGACGATCATATCCGTTTACAGGTGCTGGCATCGGGACTCGATCTGCAAGAATGTTATGCAAAAGCGGATGCGCTGGATGATTATATCAACGAGAAGATTCCGTATGCATTTAATGAGAAATATGGATATCTGACTTCCTATCCGACGAATGTCGGAACAGCAATGAAGGCGTCCGTGGTCGTGCATCTGCCGTCTCTGACGATGAATAAGAAATTTCAGGAACTTCTGGGCGATATGGGACGTTTCGGCACGACCGTGCGCGGCGTTTATGGCAGAGGCAATGAAAACTACGGCGATCTGTACGAGGTAGTCAATCAGAAGACACTCGGCATCACCGAACAAGAGATTCTGGAGCTGGTAGCCAACGTGGCGGGGCAGCTCTCGGCGCAGGAAAATCAGTTCCGCGAGGTTTCTCTGTCGAGGCACCGCCTGGAGCGGGAGGATGAGGCGTACAAGTCCTACGGCGTTCTGAAATATGCGCGCCGGATGACGCTCAAGGAAGCGATGACATTTCTATCTCATGTCTGGGCGGGCATCGCGGACGGGCTGTTAAAACCGGCAGAATTTGTGAGCATTTACCGCCTGATGATCGGCATCCAGCCGGCAAACTTACAGAAACGTTCGAGCAAGCCGCTGGGACGTGAGGAATTGGAGGCAGAGCGGGCGCGGTATCTGCGGGAGGAACTGCCGAAGCTGGTGTAAAGTAAAAAGAAACAGGAGGAACAGTAAAATGATCGATCGTTTTACTCAGAAAGCCAGAGAAGCGATCCGTCTGGCAGTCGAGACAGCGCAGGAGCTGGAACACGGCTATGTGGGGACGGAGCATCTGCTTTTAGGACTGATAAAAGAGGAAACTGGCGTGGCGGCAGCGGTTCTGGCAGAACATGATGTGACAGAAGAGCGTGTCATGGAACTGATGGAGCGTCTGATAAGCCCGGCAGTGGCGACTCAGGTAGAGGGACAGATTGAGTATACGCCGGGGGCGCGTGCCGTGCTACAGGCGAGTTATGATGAGGCGGTTTTTTTCAAAGCGCCTCTGATTGGAACGGAGCACATCCTGATTGCTATCATCAAGGATGGAAAATCAACTGCGTGCCGTTTACTCAATACAATGAATGTTAATATTCAGAAATTATATGTGGATCTGATGGGGGCTATGGGCGATGATGCGCCGTCCGAGGCAGCGGAAGATGCGGCAGCAGGACGGGTGCGCCCGGAGAAAGGCAATACACCGAATCTGGACAATTTCAGCCGGGATCTGACCCAGATGGCGCGGGACGGAAAGCTCGATCCAGTCATCGGCAGGGAACGGGAAATGAAACGTGTTATTCAGATTTTAAGCCGCCGGACGAAGAATAATCCGTGCCTGATCGGGGAACCAGGCGTCGGAAAGACGGCGGTTGTGGAAGGTCTGGCACAGTTCATTGTTTCCGGCAATGTACCGGAGACGATCGCGAAAAAGCGGGTTGTCAGCCTCGATTTGTCCGGCATGGTCGCAGGATCCAAGTACCGTGGTGAGTTCGAAGAGCGGATTAAGAAGGTACTTGCCGAGGTGCGGGAGAGTGGAAATGTGCTCTTGTTTATTGATGAGATTCACACGATCATCGGTGCAGGCGGCGCGGAGGGCGCGATCGATGCCTCTAATATCCTGAAACCGTCGCTGGCGAGGGGCGAGATTCAGCTCATTGGTGCGACGACGCTGGAAGAATACCGCAAATACATCGAAAAAGATGCGGCCTTGGAACGCCGGTTTCAGCCGGTTATGGTGGATGAGCCGACGGAGGCGGAATCCATTGAGATTTTGAAGGGGCTTCGCAGCCGCTATGAGGAACATCACAAGGTGACGATCCAGGATGAGGCACTGGTGGCAGCGGTGCGCCTGTCTGCCCGCTATATCAATGACCGTTTCCTGCCGGACAAGGCGATCGATCTGATCGATGAAGCATCCTCGAAGCTGCGTCTGACTGTATATACGGAGCCGGAGGAGATCAAAAAGCTCGAAGCGGAGATCAAAAAACTCGAAGGTCAGAAGGAAGAGGCGATCAAGGCTGAAGCCTATGAGAAAGCCGGTGAGATCAAGAAGAAGCAGCAGAAAAAGCAGGAAAAGATTGAAAAGATTCGTGAAAAATGGGAAAAAGAGAAAAATTCACGCAAGTTAGTGGTCGGTGCAAATGAGATTGCGGACATTGTTTCTGACTGGACGAAGATCCCGGTTCGCAAGCTGGCAGAAGAAGAGTCAGAGCGGCTGTTGAAACTGGAGTCCATTCTGCATGAGCGCGTGGTCGGACAGGAGGAAGCTGTATCCGCCGTGGCGCGTGCGATCCGCCGTGGTCGTGTGGGACTCAAGGATCCGAAGCGGCCAATCGGTTCGTTTCTGTTCCTGGGGCCGACGGGTGTCGGAAAAACAGAGCTTTCCAAGGCACTCTCGGAGGCGATGTTTGGCACGGAAAATGCGATGATCCGCGTTGATATGTCGGAGTACATGGAGAAACACAGCGTTTCCAAGATGATCGGTTCGCCGCCAGGATATGTTGGCTACGAGGAGGGTGGGCAGCTCAGCGAGAAGGTGCGTCGCAATCCATATTCGGTTATTCTCTTTGATGAGATTGAAAAAGCGCATCCGGATGTATTTAACATTCTGCTGCAGATCCTCGATGACGGGCACATTACGGACGCACAGGGACGGAAGGTGGATTTCAAGAACACGATTCTGATTATGACCTCCAATGCGGGCGCTGAAAATATTATTTCCCCGAAGCGGCTTGGATTCTCGTCGGAGAGCGGTGAGAAAGCGGATTATGCGTTTATGAAAGAGCGCGTGATGGAGGAAGTGCGCCGGATGTTTAAGCCAGAGTTTTTAAACCGAATCGATGAGATTTTAGTATTCCATCCTCTGACGAAGGAGAATATCAAGACGATCGCGGGCATTCTGCTGCGCGGCATCAAGAAAAGGACGGAGGATCAGCTTGGAATGACGCTCACGATCACAGATGATGCGATCGATTTTCTGGCAGACAAGGGATATGATTCCAAATATGGTGCAAGACCGTTGCGCCGGACGATCCAGACGCAGATCGAGGATCAGCTTTCTGAGAAGATCCTGGAAGGCACGATCCGGAAAAAAACAGAGGTTCGGATTGAAAAAGATGGCGATCAGCTGAAATTTGAGACGGTCTAAAGGGCTGGAAGCGAAAAGACTGGTAAACCCGGTCGAAGTGTGTTAAAATGATACTACTGAGTAACTGTGTAAGTGCGGAGCAGTTGCGATATTGATTAAAAGGATACTAGGAGGATAAAGCATTATGCCAGTAGTTAGCGAGTTAATCCGCATCGAGGATGACGGAACCATCAGTTTTGGCAATTATATGTTAGCAGCAAAGTCCAAGCTGCAGGATTTTGAATTTCAGGGCGATCTTTATAAGGTAAAAACATTCGGCGAGATTACCAAGCTGGAGCGCAACGGAATGTTCGTATATGAGTCGGTACCGGGCACGGCAGTCAATCATTTCCAGGCGGGAGATACTTCCGTACAGTTTTCGGTTGAGGGCGAGAAGGATGCTCAGATTACCATTCAGTTAGAGGATGAGCGTGAGTATGAGGTATATGTAGACGGCGTATCGGTCGGTGGCATGAAGACCAACGTCAGCGGCAAACTGGTACTGAGCGTGGAGCTGAACCCGGGCAAGGCAACCGCAATCCGGATTGAAGCCAGATAAGGAAAAGAAAAACAAAACGTTACGTACAAGTTACAATGCATGAGATGAAAGCTGCTGCATGGCAGGAATGGCGGGCGTGTGCGCCGGAAGCCGGTTTCCGCCATGCAGCAGCTTTTTATGTAATAAGAAATATGAGAAGAAGTGTTTGGAAAGGAATCAGCATGGCAAAGGCAAAATCAACGGGATTTTTCTGCAGGGAATGCGGTTATGAATCTTCCAAATGGATGGGGCAGTGCCCGGCGTGTAAGGCGTGGAATACGATGGTGGAAGCGCCGTCCGCACCGGCATCATCCGGTACGGCAGCAGGGCGGTATGCGGCAGCGGCTTCGCTGACGGCGGCACCGGGGAAACGGGTTGGCGCGCAGACAAAGCCGGTCAGCTTAGATGAAATTGAGCTTTCCGATACGGATCGGACGAGAACCGGATTTGCAGAACTTGACCGGGTGCTTGGAAGCGGCGTGGTGCGTGGCTCCCTGGTGCTGGTCGGCGGAGATCCGGGAATCGGAAAATCAACCCTGCTTCTGCAGGTCTGCCGGAACCTGGCAGGACAGGAACAAAAGGTTTTATACGTCTCCGGCGAGGAGTCATTAAAACAGATCAAACTGCGGGCAAGCCGGATCGGGACGGTGCGCGGACCACTTTCGTTCTTGAGTGAGACGAACCTGGATACGATCGCGGAGGTAATCCGGGAGGTACGCCCGGATGTGGTCGTGATCGACTCGATCCAGACCATGTTTATCGAGGCGGCAGGTTCCGCACCGGGCAGTGTCAGCCAGGTAAGAGAGTGCACCGGCGTCCTGATGCAGCTCGCAAAAGGACTGGGTGTGACAGTCTTTATCGTCGGTCATGTGACGAAAGAGGGCGTTGTGGCGGGACCGCGTATGCTGGAACATATGGTCGATACAGTGCTATATTTTGAGGGCGATCGCCATGCGTCCTACCGGATTCTGCGGGGAGTGAAGAACCGCTTCGGTTCGACCAATGAGATCGGCGTGTTTGAGATGCGGGAGGAAGGACTGGCGGAGGTGCCGAATCCATCCGAATTTATGCTGGAAGGGCGCCCGGCGGAGGCATCCGGTGCGGTGACTGCCTGCTCGATGGAGGGAACCCGCCCGATTCTTCTGGAAGTGCAGGCACTGGTGTCAAAGACGAATTTCGGACTGCCGCGGCGGACGGCAGCGGGCGTCGATTACAACCGTGTGAACCTGCTCATGGCAGTGTTGGAAAAACGATGCCGTTATGCCCTGTCCGGGTACGATGCGTATGTCAACATTGCAGGCGGCATGAAGATGAACGAGCCGGCGCTTGACCTTGCGATCGTGATGGCGCTGATTTCCAGCTATAAAGACCGTCCGCTGGACGAGAAAACGATCGTATTTGGCGAGGTCGGACTCTCCGGAGAGGTGCGCGCCGTCTCGATGGCAGAGCAGAGAGTCCATGAGGCAGTCAAGATGGGATTTACAAGATGCATTCTTCCGATGGTCAATGTCAGTAAATTGAAACCAAGGTCGGATATCCGGCTGGAAGGGGTGGCAAATGTGCGGGAGGCGATTGGGCTGCTGTAGGTTGCTTGGATTTTGGGAAAATTTAAGAAAAATAATATTAGCGTAATGTGAGTAACAGCAAATTTGTCTCAGTGGGAGTTAGGTCTCCGACTGAGATAAACGCTCCGCGAGGATGCGCAGTGATTCTGATAGGAATATGTCAGCTTCTCTGACCAGAATCACGCGCCAAGTCTCATGGACGTTCGACTTGAATGTTTAAAAAAACAAAAAACGCCAATGACTCATCTCTGAATCACTGACGCCTTTAGAAGCAGGGGAAGAGGGATTCGAACCCCCATTAACGGTTTTGGAGACCGTTGCTCTGCCATTGAACTATTCCCCTTCGCTGCTGACTCAGTTATGATATCATAGCCATAACGAAAAGTCAACAATTTTTTTATAATTTTTCATTTTTTTTGATTTAATATATTTTTTTCCATTTATTAAGTATCATTCATCATTTTATATGGAAACTAGAGATCAGGATAATTTGGTAAAAGAGAATTTGTGTGCTCATGCTGGGTGGAAAATCACAATGAATATTTAGTTCAACTGCCCAAAAACAATCCGCTAAACCATTTGATGTATATAAATAATGACAATATATCATGAAATGAATACGACGATAGTTCTAGACGTCGGAATATTTTACTAAGAAACACTCTGCTTTTTTGGTAAAAATCATGTATTAAAAATATGCGGTATAAAAGAAATCAAATTGACATTCGACAAAAATCATGCTATAAACACTGAATAAATCTTGATGGTTTTAAATGTGCCTAAAAAACGGAGGGAAAAATTCTGTTGGTACATTCAGGAAAAAGGAGTTGTTTATTATGAAACAGAGAAAAATTATGCTGAAAACGATAGAAGATGCAAAGAAATTTGTCAATGCTTCTATGAAATGCGATTTTGATATTGATGTTTTTTATAACCGTGTTGTCATTGACGCCAAGTCGATTCTGGGAGTTATGAGCCTGGATCTGACACAGATTCTGACCGTTGAGTACATGGGCGAGGATGCAGAGTATGAGGCGTTTCTTGACACGATGGAAGCGAACAATGTGACAGCGGCATAAAAGGGCTGGAAGGCTGGTTCAAGCGGAACATAGATATCATAGATATTTTGGAAGGATATGTATGACCCGAATCGGCATGATGAAAGAAAAGTTGATAGTACGAAAATAAAGAAAGACTGCGGGTGCCGGAGAGAAGATGGTGTCTGCAGTCTTTTTGATAGACATATATATGTACTCTCGGAGTCTTTCTGCACGTGCTTTTGTGGCTGATTTTCCGCCAGCCGCACCCGAATTTCATCAACGTACGCACCGCGTACGCCTCAGAAATTTGGGCACAACTGACAAAAAATCATTTCACAAAATCAAGCACAGAAAGATTCCGAGAGTACATGTACGGGGAAGGGAGGAACCACACATGGAGCTGACCGGCAGGCAGATACGGATCTCCGTCCGCAATCTGGTTGAGTTCGTTCTGCGTTCGGGGGATATTGATAACCGGCGCACGGCGGGTGCACAGAAAGAGGCGATGTTAGCTGGAGGACGGATGCACCGGAAGATACAGCGGCGGATGGGATCAGGGTATCAGGCGGAGGTGTCGCTGCGCCATTCGGTGGAGGAGGACGGATTCCAGATCGTGGTCGAGGGGCGTGCGGATGGAATCATCCGGGATGGAAAAGATGTCACGATCGATGAGATCAAGTGTGTTTACCAGGATGTAAACTGTCTGGAAGAAGCGGTTGGCGTGCATATGGCGCAGGCGCGCTGTTATGGCTATATCTATGGATTACAGGAAGCGCTGGACGAAGTGACACTGCAGCTCACCTACTGTAATCTGGAGACGGAGGAGATCCGCCGCTTTCAGGAGATCCAGACGATGAACGAACTTTCTGAATGGTTTGCTGGTCTGATCCATGAATATGTCAAATGGGCGCGTTACCTCTATCACAACGGGCTGCGACGTGATGAATCAATCAAAGCGCTCGAATTTCCCTATCCGTACCGGGCGGGACAGCGGGAGCTGGCTGTGGCGGTTTACCGGACGCTGGAGCGCGGGCGCAGGCTGTTTGTCCAGGCCCCGACCGGGATTGGAAAGACACTTTCGACGGTATTTCCGGCGCTTAAAGCGATCGGGGAAGGACATGGGCAGAAACTCTTTTACCTGACGGCGAAGACGATCACGCGGACGGTGGCGGAAGAGGCGCTGGCGATTTTGCGGGAACGCGGGCTGTATTTTCGTTCGGTCACGATCACGGCAAAGGAAAAGTTGTGTATTTTGGAAAAACCGGTGTGTAATCCGGAAATGTGCCCGCGTGCGAAAGGGCATTTTGACCGTGTCAACGATGCGGTGTATGAAATTTTGCATCAGGAATTTGGAATTACGCGTTCGGTAATTTTAGAGTATGCGGAAAAATTTCAGGTCTGCCCGTTTGAGTTCTGCCTCGATATTTCTTCGTTTGTGGATGGGATCATCTGTGATTATAATTATGTCTTTGACCCGGATGTGCGCTTGAAACGTTATTTTGCGGATGGGGCGGAGGGGGACTATTTCTTCCTGATGGATGAAGCCCACAATCTGGTATCGCGCGCGCGGGAAATGTACAGTGCTTCTATTATAAAGGAAGAAGTACTTTTGACGAAAAAGGTACTGGGACATCGTGCGCCGGCGCTGGGGCGGCAGCTTACAAGGTTAAATAAGGCGCTTCTGGAGATGAAGCGGGAGTGCGGCGGCTACCAGCTGCTCAAGGATGCCGGACATCTGGTTTCAGTGTTAAACAGTGTTTTTGGAGAAATGGAAAAGTATCTGGAAAAGCCGGGCGGGGAAGATGGGCGGGACACGATTCTGGATTTTTATTTTTCGGTGCGACATTTTTTAAATATGTATGAGCGGGTCGATGAGCATTACAGGATTTACACGGAACTTCTGCCGTCCGGCGAATTTGTCATCCGGCTTTATTGTGTCAATCCGATTGAAAATCTGGCGCAGTGCCTGTCGCAGGGGAAAGCGGCGGTCTTTTTCTCGGCAACGCTTCTGCCGCTCCGGTATTACCGGATGCTTCTGTCGGATCAGGAGGAGGACTATACGGTCTATGTGCCGTCCCCGTTTCCGCAGGAGCGGCGTCTTCTGCTGGCGGCGACGGATGTGACGAGCCGGTATACGCGGCGCAATGAGACGGAATACCGGCGGGTGCTGCGGTACATCCAGACGATGGCAAGTGTGAAAAAGGGCAATTATATTGTGTTTTTTCCGTCGTATCAGTATATGAACCGGGTACGTGAGGTGTGTGAAGGGGAATATGCGTATCAGAATGTTGAATTGGATGATAATGAAAAAATGAAAAATCATTCCGGGAAAAACGGAAAAAGCATGGAAATCCTGGTCCAGGATTCTCACATGACCGAGGAGGAGCGGGAAGCATTTTTACAGAAATTTTCTCCCGAACGAACAGCTGAACGTGATACCTCCCTGGTGGCGTTCTGCGTGATGGGCGGTCTGTTTTCGGAGGGAATCGATTTGACAGGCGACCGGCTGATCGGCGTGATCGTGGTCGGAACCGGGCTCCCGATGGTATGCACGGAGCAGAAAATTTTGCAGGGATATTTTGAAGAAGAGGGAAAAGATGGATTTGCATATGCCTACCAGTATCCGGGCATGAATAAGGTACTCCAGGCGGCAGGGCGGGTCATCCGGACCGCGTCCGATCAGGGCGTCATCCTTTTACTGGATGACCGGTTCTGGCGTCGGGAGTACCGGGAATTATTTCCAAGGGAATGGAGCGATGTCAAACGAGTCAGTCTTTCGTCTCTGGAGCAGGAGCTCCAGGCGTTTTGGAGCCGTTTTCCAGAAGTTCAATAAATTCACGCGATGCCTGTGAGATCGGCATTGTCTCATTGTGGACGACGACGAGCTGGCGCGGCGGCAGGGCTTCAGTCAGGGTCAGGGCATAAAGTTCTTTTTCGCCAGCCGGGAGACAGAAATCCGGGACAAATGCGATGCCGAGACCGATGCGCGCCAGATCGATGAGCAGATCGTTGCTGCTTAATTCAATCTCCGGTACGAGGTCGAGCTGGTGCTTCTGGAACATGTTGTGCAGAAATTCGCTGGTGGTACTCTTGCGATCCAGCATGAGGATTGGGAGCGCCTGCAGCTCGCGCAGTGTAACCGGGCGGTCTTTCATCGGGAAATAGGTCTCATTGGCGACGAATATATCGTTGAATTCGCGCAGCACATGGATATTCTGCGTTCCACCGAGCCCGGAGTTTGGATAGTTCGTCAGAATAAAATCGACCTGACCGTTGTCCAGAAGCCGCGCACATTCGATGGAGGTACGGTTGGTAACCTTGATGTGGATATTCGGGTAGCGCTTGTGAAATTCGCTTAAAAATGGCACCAGATAATAGCGGCAGATCGTATCGCTTGCGCCAATGCGGAGCTGACCGCCGTTTAAGCTGTTAGAGTCGAGCAGTTGGTTTTCGCCCTGACGGATCAGGTTCATCGCCGGTTCCACGTGCTTGAGTAGGATCTCGCCTTCAGGGGTAAGCTGTACTTTTTTTGTGCTGCGGATGAAAAGAGTCTGGTTCAGTTTCTTCTCCAGTACCTTGATCGACTGGCTGACCGCCGACTGGGAGATGAAAAGCTGCTTAGATGCCTCGGAGAAACTTAACGTCGAGGCTACGTGGTAAAATACTTTATATAATTCATAGTTGATATCCATTTATTAGTCCTCCTTATAGAACTGTATTCAGTGTAACATGATTGAAGGGCGGAGTCAATAATGATTGTATCTGTGTCTTGTTTGTGATAAAATGACGGAATCATCTTAGAAGTATGTATTTTTTAGGAGGGAATACCACATGGAATCTAATACATTTTATGATATTTACTTAGAGGAACTGAAAAATCTCCCGCAGGGCACGCCGGAGGAGGAAGCGGCGCTTCTGAAAAAACTGACGGAGGGGGACAAGACAGCGGCTTCCCGTCTGACGGAGTTAAAACTGGCGAAGGCGGTTCAGATCGCGGAGGAGTACCACGATCGGGGACTTCCGGCGGGCGATCTGGTGCAGGAGGCAAATATGGCGCTGTTTCTGTTCGCAAGTGAGTACGAAAACGGTGATTTCGACGCGCAGATGGAGAAAAAGGTGCGCGCGGCGATCGAGGATGCGCTGCAGATTCAGAACCGCGAGACGAAGATCGAGGAGGAGATGGCGGCGCGTGTTAATGTCCTCAAGGATATTTCTGCGAGCATGGCGCGGGAGCTGGGACGTGAGGCGACCCTTGCGGAATTGGCGGAGCGCATGAAGATGAGCGAGGATGAGATCCGTGACATCATGAAGCTGACGATGGACGCGATGAAGGTCAGCGGTCAGGCGGCAGAGATGGCTCAGAAAGAGATAGATGAACAGGAGTAATAGAAAATGCTGTTTTATTTGGTACGCCACGGTCAGACCGACTGGAACCGGGCGGGAAAGATACAGGGAACGACGGATATTCCGCTGAACGAAACAGGACGGCAGCAGGCGGAGCAGCTTGCCACTGTCCTGAAAGAAAGGAGCGGCTATCCGGCGGAAACGCGGATCGATGCGGTCTATGCCAGCCCGCTTGCGCGTGCATTCCAGACGGCGGAGATCCTGGCAAAGGAAGGAAAATTACCGCTCCGCCGCCTGACGGGGCTGCGGGAGCGCGATTTTGGATGCTGGGAAGGCAAAAGCTGGCAGCAGGTGGAAGCAGAGTACCCGGATGAATTTCATCTGTGGAGGGAACAGCCGATGGTCGGCATCCCGTCCGGCGGAGAATCAAGAAAATCTTGCGAGGCGCGGAGTGAACGGGCGATCCGACAGATTTTGGAGGAGACAGCCGGGGATGCGGTGATCGTGGCGCACGGTGGGATCCTCGTCTTTTTGATGAATTATCTGCTCCGTTTCCATCGGGAGCCGCAGGAGATCATTGTGGCGAATGCCAGTCTGTCGGTTGTTTCGTATGACCGTTCGACGGGGATGGGAAAGCTGCTTGCACTGAATGAGACAGGGACGTTGGAACAGAAAAAATTGTTTTAAAGAATGATTTCAAAATGAAAAAGCAGGAATGAAATAAGGCAAGAGATACAATAAGAGTTACTGTTCACGGGTAGGCACTTTTGGAACCGAAAGTGCCGTAAGAAAACGTGGTGGTAGCAGGAATTTGCCGTATTTAAATGCGAAGCCACGGCAAATTCCGTTACTGGGCACGTATGCGTGAACAGTAACCAATAAGATATGTTAATAAAAAATATTAAATATATTAATTTTACTAATCTATAAAAATTGTGTATGATAAAGGCAGATGCTGGAAGAAGGCATTTGCCTTTTATGCTAAAAAATGAATGTATTTTACAGAACATGAAACATTAAAATACGAAAAAACAGGAGGAAAACATGAGCGTAAGACGTATTTTCGTTGAGAAAAAACCGGAATTTGCCGTATTGGCTCACGATCTGAAAGAGGAGATCGCAAGCTATCTGGGGATCGACACGATCACCGATGTCCGCGTACTGATCCGCTATGATATTGAGGATGTATCGGAGGATGCATATCAGAAAGCGCTGATTACTATCTTCTCTGAGCCGCCGGTTGATTTTGTCTATGAGGAGGCATTCCCGTCCAAGGAAGGCGATACGATCTTTTCCGTTGAGTTCCTGCCGGGACAGTTCGATCAGAGAGCCGATTCCGCAGAACAGTGTGTGAAACTTCTGAATGAAGAGGAAAATCCGGTGATCCGTTCCGCGACAACTTATGTTATTTCCGGAACACTGACCGCGGAGCAGATCGAGGGCATCAAGTCCCTGTGCATTAACCCGGTGGATTCCCGTGAGAATAACAACGCAAAGCCGGAAACGCTGGTAACGGTATTTGAGCAGCCGGAGGATGTCAAGATTTTCGATGGCTTCTGCGGTTATGGCGAGGCAGAGTTAAAAGAACTCTACGATTCCCTGAACCTTGCGATGACGTTCAAGGATTTCGAGCATATCCACAACTACTTTAAGAACGAAGAGAAGAGAGATCCGTCTGTGACCGAGATCCGCGTGCTGGATACATATTGGTCCGATCACTGCCGTCATACGACCTTCCAGACTGAGTTAAAGGACGTTACCTTTACAAAGGGCGATTACAATGAGCCGATGGAAGCTTCCTACAAACAGTACCTGGCAGATCGCGAGGTTCTCTACAAAGATCGCGATGACAAGTTTGTCTGCCTGATGGATCTGGCTGTTCTCGCTATGAAGAAGCTTCGCCGTGAAGGCAAGCTGGAGGATCTGGAGGAGTCTGAGGAGATTAATGCGTGCAGTATCGTAGTTCCGGTTACCATCGACGGCAAGGAAGAAGAGTGGCTGGTAAACTTTAAGAATGAGACCCACAACCATCCGACCGAGATTGAGCCGTTTGGCGGCGCTGCCACCTGCTTAGGCGGTGCTATCCGTGACCCGCTTTCCGGACGTACCTATGTATATCAGGCTATGCGTGTGACCGGTGCGGCTGATCCGACCCGTCCGATGTCGGAGACACTGCACGGCAAACTTCCGCAGAAGCGCATCGTAAAGGATGCAGCACATGGCTACAGCTCCTACGGTAACCAGATCGGTCTTGCTACCGGCTATGTAAAAGAGATTTATCATCCAAATTATGTGGCAAAACGTATGGAGATCGGTGCTGTTATGGCAGCAGCTCCACGCAAAAACGTCATCCGTGAGACTTCCGATCCGGGCGATGTAATCATCCTGATGGGTGGACGTACCGGCCGTGATGGTATCGGCGGCGCAACCGGTTCTTCCAAGGTACATACCGAGGAGTCCATCGAGGTCTGCGGCGCAGAGGTTCAGAAGGGCAATGCACCGACCGAGCGTAAATTACAGAGACTGTTCCGCCGCCCGGAGGTCAGCCGTCTGATCAAGAAGTGTAATGACTTTGGCGCCGGCGGCGTGTCGGTAGCGATCGGTGAGTTAGCTGACGGACTTCAGATTGACCTTGACAAGGTTCCGAAGAAATATGCAGGTCTGGACGGAACGGAGATTGCGATTTCCGAGTCACAGGAGCGTATGGCTTTGGTGGTAGACCCGAAAGATGTTGATAAGATGCTTGCTTATGCAGCAGAAGAGAACCTGGAGGCAGTTCCGGTTGCCGTTGTTACCGAGTCCCCGCGCCTGGTTCTGAACTGGAGAGGCAAGACGATCGTAGATTTAAGCCGTGCATTCCTGGATACCAACGGTGCTCATCAGGAGACAACCGTTACCGTTGAGGTTCCGACCAGGGAAGGCAATGTATTTGATAAACAGGAAGTAAAGGATGTCAAAGAAAAATGGCTGTCCATGCTTTCTTCCTTAAATGTATGCTCCCAGAAGGGTCTGGTTGAGATGTTCGACAGCACCGTGGGCGCAAGCAGTGTATTCCTGCCATACGGCGGTGTCCACCAGATGACCGAGACACAGGCGATGGTGGCAAAACTGCCGATGAGCAAGGGCAAATGCGATACCGTTACCATGATGAGCTACGGCTATGATCCGTACCTGTCCAGCTGGAGCCCGTACCACGGCGCTACTTACGCAGTGCTGGATTCTGTTGCCAAGATCGTGGCAAACGGCGGTGATTTCCACAAGATCCGCTTTACCTTCCAGGAGTACTTCAAACGTATGACGGAAGATCCGAAGAGATGGGGCACACCGTTCTCCGCTCTGCTCGGTGCTTACAGTGCACAGCTCGGATTTGGACTTCCGTCCATCGGCGGCAAGGACAGTATGTCCGGCAGCTTCTATGATGAAGAGCACGGCGAAATCGATGTACCGCCGACACTGGTTTCCTTTGCAGTTGATATTTCCGATACCAAACACGTGGTATCTCCGGAATTTAAGAAAGCGGGCAGCAAGATTGTTCTCTTTACCATCGAGAAAGATGCACATGACCTGCCGGTTTACAGCCAGATCATGGATGGTTACGAGAAAATCTACCGCGATATGGAGTCTGGAAGGATTATTTCCGCATATGCGGTTGAGGGTGCTGGTGTGGCAGAGGCTGTCAGCAAGATGGCATTTGGTAACCGCCTGGGCGTAAAGATTGAGCACAATGTAGATCCGAGAGACTTCTTCGCCGCTGGCTGGGGCAATATCGTCTGCGAGGTTCCGGACGGCAAGGTGGGCGAGCTGTCCATCCCGTACACCGTGATCGGTGAGGTAACCGACAAGGGAACCTTCGAGTATGGCGATACCGTGATCTCCATGGACGAGGCTCTGAAAGCATGGACCAGAACCCTGGAGAAGGTATTCCCGACTGCTTCCGGCGCGCCGATGAAGGCAGCAGAAGAGACACTTTACAATACCGATAAGGTATATGTATGCAAACATAAGGTGGCAAAGCCAACCGTATTTATTCCGGCAATGCCGGGTACTAACTGCGAGTTAGACAGTGCGAAAGCCTTTGAGGCAGCCGGAGCGGAGACGATTGTGCGTGTATTCCGCAACCAGAATGCATCCGATATCCGTTCTTCCATTGAGCAGTACAAAGAGGATATCAAGAAATCCCAGATCATCATGTTCCCGGGTGGATTCTCCGCAGGTGATGAGCCGGATGGTTCGGCTAAATTCTTCGCTACGGTATTCCGCAACGAGGCGATGATGGAGGAGATCGACAAACTGCTTCATGACCGGGATGGCCTGGTACTGGGTATCTGCAATGGCTTCCAGACATTAATCAAACTGGGACTTTTAACCGGAGGCAAGATTGAGCCGCAGAAAGCAGATTCCCCGACTTTGACAACCAACAACATTGGACGCCACATTTCCCGCATGGCATACTTAAAGGTTGTATCTAATCTGTCCCCGTGGCTCAGAAAAGCAGAGCTGGGAGGCGTATACTGCAACCCGATGTCCCATGGTGAAGGACGTTTCGTAGCCAACGAGGAGTGGCTTGCAAAACTTCGCGCAAATGGTCAGATCGCGATCCAGTACAGCGATCCGAACGGAAACTTATCCGTCAGCGAGGAGTGGAACCCGAACGGTTCCTACCAGTGCATCGAGGGTATCACAAGCCCGGATGGACGTATTCTTGGTAAGATGGGTCACAACGAGCGCTGCTGGAGCGATACAGGTATGAATATCTATGGAAATCAGGATATGCAGCTGTTTGCTTCAGGTGTGGAGTATTTCAAATAAAATGAACACCTGCTTTTAAGTAAGGTAGAAATAGACCGGACCGCAGAAATCTGCCCCGGTCTATTTTTTGTGTGATAGAAAATTCCTTGGAATTCCCCATCACACAAAAAGGTACATTCTTTTTTATGTCACAGGAAATATCAATTATGATATAAATTCTACCATTGACGAAAATGTCAGAAAACCTTAAACAAAAAGTTATTCTCAGGTAATAAAAGTGTGCTATCCTGTCAATAACAGAAAGCAGACATCTACTTCAAAAAAACAAGGGAAAAATTTTGAAAATACCGACAGTTTATTTTGACGCAGGCGGATATGTTTGTTATAATGAAAACAAGATTTTGTACGCGAGAGTACATTAAAAAAGGAGGATGGGATATGAGACATAACCTGAAGGCAGCGGCGGTTTCCGTTCTTGCTATCATGGCGGCACTGGCTATGAGTATTCCGGCATACGCGGCTGACAAAAAGATCTCGGAAGTTAAGTTCCGTGTCAATGCGAAACCGGAAGCGGGCGACAGCATCGGGGATCCGGATGTACAAGTTACGAAGGGTAATGTTGAGATTACCGAGCAGGAGTTTGACAATGACGACAGCGAGTGGGAGAGAGGTGATAAGCCGGTCATCTACCTGACGATCGAGGCAAAGGACGGTTATCAGTTATCCGGCACAAAGCTTTCTGCAACCAAGTCGGCTTACAAAGTTACGAAGCGATCTGGCGATAAGAGCGAGTGGAAAGTTAAGATTACGATGTCAGCTGTTGACGGCGATTTGGATACGGTCGAGGATCTTAGCTGGAGCAATCGTACCGCAACCTGGGACAGTGTATCGGATGCAAGCAAGTATGAAGTTAAGCTGTACCGCAACAGCTCTACCGTAACGACTGTTACAACCACAGGCACAAGCTACAATTTCTACCCATACATGACGAAATCCGGCGATTATACCTTTAAGGTACGCGCGGTTGACGGAAGCGACAAGGGTGAGTGGAGTGATGAGTCCGATGAATATTATATGAATTCTTCAGATGTGTATACAGGTACACCTCCGACCGATAATTCTTCTGGTGGTTCCACTCCGGCAAATGCGAATGGTCAGTGGGTAAACAGCATTTACGGCTGGTCTTACTACATCAATGGTGTACCGGTTAAGAACAACTGGGTATATGTTGATAATGAGTGGTATCATCTGAATGCAAACGGATTCATGGATACAGACTGGATCTATACTGATAATAACTGGTTCTATTTAAACCCGGTATCCGATGGTACGAGAGGCAAGATGCTGACCGGCTGGCAGCAGATTGGACCGTACAAGTATTATCTGAATCCGGTATCCGACGGTACCCGTGGTGCAAGAAAGACAGGCTATCAGTTCATCGATGGCGCATGGTATCTGTTTGACCTGAATAGCGGAGCACTCTGGACGAACATGGTAACTCCGAACGGTATGGTAGCGGATGCAAATGGTGTTCTCCACTAAGGAGCTATCTGGCAGCAGACCGGAAGAGGATCTGAAATGCGGAAACATACATAAATGAAACAAAAATCAGACAGCGGCAGACAGCGGACGAGCGAAAGCAAGTGGCTGATGCCGCTGTTTTTTTGTTTTTCTTGCACAGAAGGGGAGAAAAAGGATATAATAGAGAATCATATTGAGAAGCCGGAGAATTGATGAGGCGGGAATAAGAAACAGAGAGGAGAATCGATAAATTACGATGAAACCAACTGTATTATTGTATAATTTTACTGATTCCAAAAGAAAAATGAAGGTGCAGCAGGCGCTTATGCCACTGGGATTCCGTTTAAGGGCAGTGAAAAAGGAGGAGTACGGGCTGCCGGTGGGCGTGCTGGCTGGCGTGAAAGGACTGGATGAGGATGTCCTCAAGGAAGCCAGACAGGCAATAGAGACCGGGGAGGAAACGCAAAAAGAAGGGACCGCTCATAAACAGGCGGACGGGAGGCTGCAGCGAGAAGTGCCGGAGAATGATTCTTCCAGGAAAATGGATTTCTCGGATGAGATGGCGATCATGGCAGGCTTTTCTTCCACCCAGATCGATGCATTTATCTATGCACTTCGAAAAAAGGGAGTCGGACGGATCGATTATAAAGCAGTCCTGACACCGTATAATATGAAGTGGGATTCGGTACAATTATATGAAGAGATCAAAAAAGAGCATAAGATGATGACGGGGAAAGGTAAAGACGAATCATTGTGATGCCATGGGATTGGTGAAAGGTCATTTTACTGCTTGATGTGGAGGTGGAAAGATGCTGGAAAAAGTTGATTTGAATAAATCAGTGGATAAGGAAAACTACAAGAAGCTTCGGGAAGAGATGGATGTGAAGCTGGGAGAATTGCAGCGCGCCTGTAAGGAGGAAAAGATCCCGGTTGTCATCGTATTTGACGGATTCGGGGCAGGCGGTAAGGGAACGCAGATCAACCGCCTGATCCAGCCGCTGGATCCGCGCGGCTTTGATGTTTATGCGAGCCGGGAGACGGGGGAGGAGGAACGGATGCGTCCATTTCTCTGGCGGTATTGGACGAAGACACCGGAAGATGGACGTATGATGATCTTTGACAAGAGTTGGTACGATAAGGTTACCGTTGACCGGTTTGACAAAGAGACGAAGCGGCAGGAGCTAAACGGGGCGTTCCGGGATATCCTTTCATTTGAAAAGCAGCTGGCAGATTCCGGCATGATTCTGATCAAATTGTTTCTGTATATTTCCAGGGACGAGCAGAAAAAGCGCTTTAAACGGCTGGAAGAAAGCAAAGAGACTGCGTGGCGTGTGACGGAGGCGGACTGGAAGCGCAACAAGGATTACGATACATTTCTGGAGATGAATGAGGAAATGCTGCAGCGGACGGATACCGGGTACGCGCCGTGGACGATCGTGGAAGCGACTGATAAAAATTATGCGGCAGTCAAGATTTTATCCACCGTCACAGACCGGCTGGAGTATGAGCTGAACCGCCGCCGAATGGAACGCGAGGAAGGGGCGGTGCATCCGCCGGTCAAACTTCCAGATGAGCGGTTTAAAAATGGCGTGCTTTCCGGCGTGGATCTGACGAAAACGCTGACACGCGAGGAATATAAGGAACGTCTGGATAAGCTGCAGAAAAAGCTGGAGGTGCTGCACGGCGAGCTGTACCGGCTGCGGATTCCGGTGGTGATCGGCTTTGAAGGCTGGGATGCGGCGGGAAAAGGCGGTGCGATCCGGCGCCTGACAAGCCACCTGGATCCACGCGGCTACAAGGTCAATCCGACGGCGGCACCGAATGATGTGGAGAAGGTACACCATTATCTGTGGCGTTTCTGGCGGGAGATGCCGAAAGCGGGGCATATTGCGATCTTCGACCGCACCTGGTACGGGCGCGTGATGGTGGAGCGGATCGAGGGCTTCTGCAGTGAGGCGGACTGGAAACGGGCATATCAGGAAATCAACGAGATGGAAGAGCACATGGCGAATTTTGGCGCGGTGATCGTGAAATTCTGGATTCATATTGATAAAGATGAGCAGGAACGCCGCTTTAAGGAGCGCATGGAGGCTCCGGCAAAACAGTGGAAGATCACGGACGAAGACTGGCGCAACCGTGAAAAATGGGACGCATACGAGCAGGCAGTCAATGAGATGCTGGTGCGGACCTCTACTACCTATGCCCCGTGGACGATCATAGAAGGAAATTCCAAATATTTCGCGCGCGTCAAGGTGCTGGAAACGGTTGTGGAGGCGATGGAGGAGAAGATCCGTGAGGTAAAAAAGCTGCGTAAGTGATAGAAAGAAGCGGACGGCCGATTTGGTAATCATGTGTGGAAATATGAAGAAGCGCGGTTGCAATTCTTCGTAAGATACAGTAAAATCAATATTTAAAGAAAAAGACGGCAATTTTGAAAAACACAAACATTTGTGTAACTTTGCGTTAAGTGTAGCGATAGAAAGGAAGCGGACAAAATGGAGCAGACAGCAAAAGAGCGCACACTAGCATTTATGGCAGAGCATGCGGGGGATCCAACCCCGATGGAATTATTTCATATGCACGTAAAACACGTGGGAATCAATACAAAATCGGAAGACGAGGCCTGGGAGGTTGCTGAGACACTGGCGCGCCTGATGGGGCTGATGCCGCGCGAGACGGAGAAAGCTGTGTTCAGCGGTGACCTGACGGAAAATATGAAGGTGGAGAGCCACGGAACCTACGGCCATATTGGCTTTGGCGTAAATGATTGCGAGGCGGCGATCCGATACTTTGTGAACCGCGGTATGACGCTTCGGGAAGAGACGAAGCGCTTTGATGAGCAGGGGCGCTGTATTTTCGCCTATTTTAAAGAAGAAGTCGGCGGATTTGCGATCCACCTGGTACAGGATTGATAGCATCAGGCGATATAAAAACGAAAAGGATAGCAATATGAAAAAAATAATCGTGATCGGCGGCGGGGCAGCCGGCATGGCGGCTGCGATTGCGGCGGCGGAAAATGGCTGCGCGGCAACGATCTATGAAAAGAATGAGAAACTGGGAAAAAAGATCTATATCACGGGAAAAGGGCGCTGCAATGTGACGAATGACTGTGATATGGAAGGCCTGTTTGACAGTGTTGTGACAAACAGCCGCTTTTTATACAGTGCATTTTACGGTTTTAGTAACCAGGATATGAAGAATTTTCTGGAGGCGAACGGCTGTCATGTTAAGGTGGAGCGCGGCAACCGTGTCTTTCCGGTGTCTGATCGGGCATCGGATGTGACATCGGCGTTTGCAAGACGGCTGCGGGAACTGCGCGTGAAAGTAGAATTGAATCAGGGAGTTCGGGAACTGTGGCTGGAGAATGGTGTATTAAAAGGTGTGATTCTGGCGCAGGGCGGTAATGAGCGTGGGAAAAAAGACTCCTACATAGCTGCGGATGCAGTGATCGTGGCGACGGGCGGTTTGTCCTACCCGACGACCGGCTCAACCGGCGATGGTTACCGGTTTGCGGAGGCAGCAGGGCACAAGGTGACGGAACTTTCGCCGGCGCTTGTTCCGTTTGAGACGAAGGAAGATGTGAAGGAGCTGCAGGGACTCTCCCTGCGGAACGTGGAAGCTGCTGTTTTAAATGGAAAGAAAGAGGTTTACCGTGAATTTGGTGAGATGCTGTTTACCCATTACGGCGTTTCGGGTCCGGTACTCTTGAGTGCCAGCAGTTATGCGGCGAAAAAACTGAAAAAGGGTCCGTTGACTCTGATGATCGATCTGAAACCGGCGCTTTCCATGGAACAGCTCGATGCGCGGATTCTGCGCGATTTTGAGGCGGAGAAGAATAAACAGTTTAAAAATGCGCTGAACCATCTGTACCCATCAAAACTGATACCGGTCATAATTCGCCGCAGCGGCATTGAGCCGGACAAGCAGGTCAACGCCGTGACGAAGGAAGAGCGGAGACGGCTGGCGGAGGTGACAAAGCATTTTACACTGACGCTGACCGGGCTGCGAGGCTTCAATGAGGCGATCATTACCCAGGGCGGTGTGACGGTAAAAGAAGTTAATCCATCCACGATGGAGTCGAAGAAGCTTCCAGGGCTTTATTTTGCCGGGGAAGTGCTGGATCTCGATGCAGTCACGGGCGGCTACAACTTACAAATTGCGTGGTCGACCGGTGTGCTGGCAGGACGGAGCGCAGCGGAAAATCATGAATTATAACGATATGAAAAAGGGGAAACGAAATGCCGATTAATATAGCGATTGATGGACCAGCCGGGGCTGGGAAGAGCACAGTGGCAAAGAAGCTGGCGGAAGATTATGGATATATTTATGTAGATACGGGGGCGATGTACCGGGCGATGGCATTGTATTTTCTGCGCCAGGGCATCGACAGCCATGATGAGGCGGCGATCGGACGCGCCTGTGAGACGGTTTCCATTTCACTGGAATATGAAAATGGGATCCAGCAGGTTTATTTAAATGGGGAGAATGTCAGCAGCGAGCTTCGGACGGAGGCGGTTGGAAATATGGCTTCGAATACCTCTGTCTATGCGCCGGTTCGCAAAAAACTGGTGGAGCTGCAGCGTGAATTAGCCGGACGCCGGGATGTCGTGATGGATGGCCGGGATATCGGAACGGCGGTTCTGCCGGATGCGACCCTGAAAGTATATCTGACCGCGAGCAGCCGTGTGAGAGCTGGACGCCGTTATAAAGAGCTGACCGAACGCGGGGAAAGCTGTTCCCTGGAGGCGATCGAGCAGGATATCATCGAGCGCGATTACCGCGATATGCACCGGGAATTGTCGCCTCTCAAGCAGGCGGAGGACGCCATTTTACTGGATACTTCTGCGTTGAATTTTGAAGAGGTAATGCGGGAGATGGAGAAGCTGGTTGAGGCGGCAAAGAAAAAGCAGAAAAATCCCATTGCCGTAGGCAATTTTTGATGGATTTTTGCGCGTGACTGTGAAGGTACTGAACAGTTACGAAAATGCCAGGAAAAAGGAGAAGCCGAAAAGGGGCGGCAGCAAACATGAGACGATTGAAACAAACATGGATCGCCGCAGCACTTGGGATGAGTGTATGGATGACCGCCTGTGCGGGCGCGGCATCGGAGACAGCCACACAGGAAGGGGCTGTCGATGAGGAGAGCCAGGGGGCGATCCGTGAGGCTGTGGCTGAAAATGATCAGGCGCAGGAGCAGCCCAAACGGGATAAAACGCAGGAAACTGAGCGGACGGAACCGCTCACAGTTGAACCAGTCCGGGAAACCCTCAATATGACGCATTTTGACAACTGTACCTTTGCAGCTGGGTTCAAACCGCAGCAGATCCATCAGGATGAAAGCAATGTTATCATCACATTGACGGTCTATGACTATGAGCATTTTCATAAGGCAGATATCGATGAACTGCAGGCGGGAGATACGCTGCGCATCGATGGGAAAGAATGTCTCATTACTTCGATTGACCGACAGGAGTCTGGGCAGATCGAGATCAATGGCGGTCCGGCACAGGGGGGAGAAGAGCTGAGAATGGTAGAGGAGGATTCCTTTTATGGCTCGGCGATGGCAGTCGGGAGAAGTTACCATAAGCTGGGAGAGGTTACGCTGCAGATGGATGAGAACTTTGTCCTGACAGATGATTCTGACCCGGATACACCGCCGCAGGTGTATACCGCGGAAGAATTATTCGCGATCCGTGATCGGCTGATCGGGGAGTTTAAGCCATACAACACGGCTGTGACGGTGAAGGAGGAGAAAATTATTTCGATTTACCGGAAATTTATGCCATAAAAAATATAAAATCATTAAGAGGAGGAGAGCACCTTTTATCCGGATGAGAGGTGCTTTTTTGTGTAACAGGAAATTCCTTGGAACTCCCTGTTACACAAAAAGGCACTAACGTGCCAATGATGCGCACTCGCGCGAAGCAGAAACATGTCGCAAGCGACCGCGCTCGGCGCGAGAATGTGCCAAGGCACATTCTTTTTCAATATAATTTCCGGGATAAATTGACTTTTAAACATACCCCATCTATAATGAAACAAGCTGATATGGGCAGTGGGTGCCGCTGTTTGTGCCAGATCAGTCAGATTGCTCGGATTGGCAGGCGTGGACAGGGGGTAAAAGGGAAACAGGTGCAAAACCTGTGCGATCTCGTCACTGTGAACCGGAGAGTGGCGCCGCAGATGCCATTGCGAAAGTGAGAAGGCGCGGCGTGCATGATGACCCGAAAGCCAGGAAACCTGCCGGCTGTCGTGAACATATCGGTTAAAACTATTTTTGTGCGAGTCACACAAGGAGGAAAACATGAGAAAAAACAAAAAAGTAGTTGTAAGTGCAGCGGCAGTTACGATGTCCGTATTGCTTGGAGCCTGCGGCGGCAGTACATCCAGCCAGGCAACCTCGACGGAGGCGGCTTCTGAGGCAGAGACCGAGGCAGCTGAGGGCGCCGATTCCGATCAGGAAGCAGCAGATAAGGTGGCAAAGCTGATCGATGACATCTATGTACAGGAGCGCACCGATGACACGGATGAGCAGTGCAAGGCAGCCAAAGAGGCATGGGATGCCCTGACTGACGAGCAGAAGGAGCTGGTAGAAGGCGAGAACGCAGATCCAGATTATTTTGGTCGTGATACCGGCGATGCGAGCCTGGACGATCCGCGCAATCAGGATGAGATTGGCGACAAGGAGATCCTGGTAGTCAGCTTTGGTACATCCTTCAACGACAGCCGTGTGAAAGATATCAAGAGTATCGAGGATTCCATCCAGGATGCATTCCCGGATTGGGCAGTCCGCCGTGCATTTACCGCACAGATCATTATCAACCACGTTGAGGCTCGTGACGGCGAGTGCATCGACAATATGGATCAGGCACTGGAGCGAGCCGTGGAGAACGGAGTTAAAGAGCTGGTTGTCCAGCCGACCCACCTCATGCACGGTGCTGAGTACGACGAGATGGTTGAGGCGATCGAGAAGTATCAGGATAAATTCGAGCAGGTAGCTGTCGCAGAGCCGCTGTTAGGTGAGGTTGGCGACGATGCAGCCGTTATCAATGCAGATAAAGAGGCAGTTGCAAAAGCAGTTGTAGCAGAAGAAGCTTCGGAAGCTGGTTTTAAAGATGCAGCTGACGCAGCCGATCAGGGAACCGCATTCGTTCTGATGGGTCATGGTACCGCACACGTTGCAAAGGTAACCTACAGCCAGATGCAGACCCAGATGCAGAATCTTGGATATAGCAACGTATTTATCGGTACCGTAGAGGGCGAGCCGGAAGAGACTTCCTGTGAGTCTGTTATCGAGGCAGTGAAGGCAGCTGGTTATAAGAACGTCATTCTTCGTCCGCTGATGGTAGTTGCAGGTGATCACGCAAACAACGATATGGCAGGTGATGATGATGATTCCTGGAAGAGCCAGTTTGAGGCATCAGGTGCGTTTGACAAGGTAGATACTCAGATTTCCGGTCTGGGCAGAATTAAAGCGGTAGAATCATTCTATGTTGCTCATACACGGACAGCCATTGAGTCTATTTCGGAATAATGTATATGAAAAAGAAATTAAATTTAGCGGCGCTTCTGCTTGCTGCCGCTCTTCTCGGAGCGTGCGGAGGACAGAAACAGGACGCAGCCGACACCGTGGCGCAGACAGAGAGCGCAGAAACCGAGAATGCCGAACAGAAAAGCAGCATTGACCTTGCAGACGGCGTCTACACCGTCGATTTTAAGACGGACAGCAGTATGTTCAAGGTCAATGAATCGAAAAATGGAAAAGGTGTCCTGACGGTCAAGGATGGCGAGGCGACACTTCATATCAGCCTGACCTCGAAAAACATCGTGAACTTGTATCTGGGTACTGCGGACGAGGCAAAGGAAGATGAAGCCGGTTGGCTGCAGCCAACCGTAGACACGGTTACTTACAGCGACGGTCTGAGCGAGGAGGTCAACGGCTTCGATGTGCCGGTTCCGGCGCTCGGAGAAGAATTTGACCTGGCTCTGATTGGTAAGAAGGGCACCTGGTACGACCACAAAGTAAAGGTAGAAAATCCGGTTTCCGGAGAGGCAGAGGACGCGGAAGCGGCATCATCCGAGACGGAGAATAGCGATGATGCGGCAGATGCCCAGAAACCGGCAGGGCAGACTGCAGATGTGGCAGACGGCACTTATACCTGTGAGGTAACCCTGCAGGGAGGTTCCGGCAGAGCATCGGTGGACAGCCCGGCGACCATTATCGTCAAGGATGGAAAGGTGACTGCCGATATTGTCTGGAGCAGCCCGAACTATGAGTATATGCTGGTGGATGACGTGCAGTATGATCCGATCCAGACCGAGGGCAATTCCGAGTTCCAGATTCCGGTAACGCTGGATGAGGATGTAGCGGTCAGTGCCTTGACGGTGGCGATGAGCCAGCCGCATCTGATTGATTATACGCTGCATTTTGACAGCGTGACGTTATCAGAAGTTACGAAATAAAAGTAGATAGAAATACCTGTCCAGGAAGAACCTCCCGGTCCTTTTGTACATATTTTGATTACAGAAGGATCCGGGAGGTTTATGTCTATGCGTATCTGTGAACTCAAACAGCGGGAAGTTATAAATGTAAAAGATTGCAAGCGCCTTGGTTTTGTGGGCGACGTCGATTTTGACATCAGCACGGGAAAAATGCTTGCGATCATCGTACCGGGACCGGGCTGTGTCTGGGGCTTTCTGGGGCGGGAAAAAGAGTACATAATTCCATTCTGCGACATCTGCCAGATAGGGGATGACATTATTCTGGTGAGGCTGAAAGAAGAGAGAGAAAAGAAGGAATAAAGAAGGAATAGCGGAAAACTTCTGCTTGCAGAAGCGCACTTCCTGCGATATTATAATAAGTATGATATGTTATGAAAACTTGGCGGGGGCATATCAATAAAACCAGAAAAGGGGAAGAGCGATTGAAGTGTCCATTTTGCAACGCGGCTGACACGAAAGTAATCGATTCACGGCCTGCGGATGACAACAGTTCTATCAGACGCCGGAGACAGTGCGAGACTTGTGGAAAGCGTTTTACCACATATGAAAAACTTGAGACAATCCCTCTGATGGTTGTCAAAAAGGATAATACCCGGGAGATGTACGACCGGGCGAAGATAGAGGCAGGAATCCTGCATTCCTGCCACAAGCGCCCAGTCTCTCCGGGACAGATTTCGGCGTTGATCGACGATGTGGAAAACAATTTATTTAACCGGGAAGAACGGGAGATCTCGACCGCGGTGATCGGGGAACTTGTGATGGAGCGGTTAAAGGATCTGGATGTGGTTACCTATGTGCGGTTTGCATCGGTATACCGGGAGTTTAAAGACGTCGATACATTTATGGAGGAACTGCAGAAGATACAGCAGCGGAATGTGCCGTCGTATGAGTCTGGAAAGAACGGGGAAGAGACCAGATGATGGGAAATGCGTTTTATCCGGATGAATGGCTGGATTCTGCGTATGATATCCCGTATGAGCAGTTTTACCAGAAGGGAATGCGGGGTATCATATTTGATATTGACAATACGCTGGTGCCGCACGGTGCCCCGGCGGACGAGCGGGCAGTACAGCTGTTTGAACGTTTGCGGGCGATCGGGTTCCACACCTGTCTGCTCTCGAATAATAAGGAGGCGCGGGTCGCCCCGTTTGCCGGACAGGTAGGTTCGGATTATATTTACAAGGGCAGAAAACCGAAGCGCAGCGGATACAGGCAGGCGATGCGCCGGATGGGAACGGGCGAGCGCTCGACGATGTTTGTCGGGGATCAGCTCTTTACGGATGTGTACGGGGCGAGGCGGACAGGCATCTATTCGATTCTTGTAAAGCCGATCAATCCGAAGGAAGAGATCCAGATCGTGTTAAAGCGGTATCTGGAGAAAATTGTCCTGTGGTTCTATGTGAGAAGACAGGAAAAAAATAGCGGAAGTTTGTAGCTGGGTGTTTTTGAACGGTTTGAAAGAGCTTGCCAAGTGGCAGAACTGGATGCTGACAGGAGTGCCGGAAACGGTGGAAAATCAGTTGTTTTCAGAAAAAATATCGGCAATTTTAGAAAAATAAGGGGCGGAATTGACATGATGTGCCCTGTGTTTTCAAAAAAGTAGTTGAAAAAGAGGATTTTATAGTATAAAATAAAAAAGATAAAGCGAGTATTTTCAAGGAGGAGCATCATTTATGATATCAGCGGGCGATTTTAGAAACGGCATCACACTGGAGATTGATGGCAACGTATACCAGATCATGGAATTTCAGCACGTAAAACCGGGAAAGGGAGCTGCGTTCGTTCGTACTAAAATTAAGAACGTAATGAATGGCGGCGTTGTAGAGAAAACCTTCCGTCCGACCGAGAAGTTCCCGTCTGCCAGAATCGACAGAGTTGATATGCAGTATCTGTATTCCGATGGCGACTTATACAACTTCATGGATGTAAACACATATGAGCAGGTAGCTTTAAACCAGGAGACAATCGGCGACGCACTCAAGTTCGTAAAAGAGAACGAGATGTGCAAGATCTGTTCTTACAACGGCAAGGTATTCTCCGTAGAACCGCCGCTGTTCGTAGAGCTTGAGATCACAGATACAGAGCCGGGCTTCAAGGGCGATACCGCTACAGGCGCTACCAAACCGGCAGTTGTAGAGACTGGCGCTACTGTATATGTACCGTTATTCGTAAACCAGGGCGATAAGATCAAGATCGATACACGTACTGGTGAATATCTGTCCAGAGTCTAAGTTATAACATATACGTCAGAAAGGTCTTCACGATACCGTTTGTACCCTTGTGGGGAGGCAGTCGTGTCACTGACAGGTTTCTGACTGGAAACAGAGATTACTGTTTGTGGCAGGCATTTTCCTTTGCTGGTTATGCAGCGCATGAACAGTAGCAAGCAGAGAAACTGTTGTAAGATCCGGAGGAAACGTCGAGATTTTACAACAGTTTTTTTGCTTAACATATCGGGGAGGCGTCTATGACGCGTCCGTTGGTTCATCTCAGAGAGCGGGTTCGGAGCGAACGGTGCTCATGGGGAGTGATAAATATGGAGAACGGAAGAGAAGACCGTCTGCGTCTGGGGGAAGAGGATGAGCCGGGGCGCAGATCTGGTGGCAGGAAGAGGCGTACATCCGGCAGGCAGACGGCAATCCGCCGGGAGCGGACGAGGCAGCAGAAGAAGCGCCGTGTGATGATGCGGCTGTTTTTGTGTCTGCTTATTTTCCTCCTGGGTGCGGGAACAGGCTGGACGCTGCGCGGGAAAATGATCCGCAAGCTGATCGATCCGTCCACGATCGAGATGCCAAACTGGGTTGATGAGCAGCTTCTCACGGTCAACCGATATTCCAGACCGGGGACGAATATCCCGGTCATCAACGGGATCGTGATTCACTATGTGGCAAATCCTGGGACGACGGCACAGCAGAACCATGATTATTTTGAGGGATTGAAAGATCAGAGCGGCAGTAACACTGTTTCCGTCAGCAGCAATTTCGTGATCGGTCTGGACGGCGAGATCATCGAGTGCGTTCCGGTCGGGGAGAAGGCATATGCCTCCAATGAGAGGAATGCGGACACCGTTTCGATTGAGTGCTGCCATCCGGCGGCAGACGGAAAGTTCACAGACGAGACGTATGACTCGCTGGTAAAACTGACTGCATGGCTGTGCAAGCAGCTCGATTTAAGTCCGAAAGACGTGATCCGTCATTATGATGTGACTGGAAAGGCGTGCCCGAAGTATTTCGTGGATCATGAGGATGCCTGGAAGCAGTTCCGCAAGGATGTGAAAAAGGCAATGCGGAAAGATATATAATATACGATATAAATTATGAAAGGGAATCTAGTATGAAAACGATTTTAGATTTGATCGTGGAAGAACTGAAACCGGCGTTTATCGGCTGCGGGTACGATGAGAAGTATATCCGCGTGACGGTATCAAACCGCCCGGATCTCTGCGAGTATCAGTGTAACGGCGCGATGGCAGCTGCCAAAGCGTATAAAAAGAAACCGATCGATATTGCCAATGAGGTGGTGGAAAAGACAGCCGGAAGCAAGATGTTTTCTGAGATCAACGCCGTGATGCCTGGATTTATCAATATCCGCCTGAATCCGTGCTACCTGGCATCCTATGTACAGCAGGTGGCAGAGGATGAAAAGCTGGGACTCAACGCAGCTAAGAAGCCGGAGACGATCATCATCGATTACGGCGGAGCCAATGTAGCAAAACCACTGCATGTCGGACACTTACGTTCCGCGGTCATCGGAGAGAGCATCAAGCGCATCAGCCGCTATATGGGACACCATGTCATCAGCGATGTGCATCTGGGTGACTGGGGATTGCAGATGGGACTGATCATCGAGGAGCTGCATGACCGTCAGCCGGATCTGGTATATTTTGACCCGGATTATACCGGCGAGTATCCGTCGGAGCCGCCGTTTACGATTTCCGAGCTGGAGGATATCTATCCGGCAGCGAGCGCGAAATCCAAGGTAGATGCGGCATTCCGTGAGCGGGCACAGCAAGCAACCTTCAAACTGCAGAGTGGCTATGCACCGTTCCATGCGATCTGGAAGCACATCATGAACGTGTCCTTGAAGGATCTGAAAAAAAACTATGGCAATTTAAATGTATCGTTCGACCTCTGGAAGGGCGAGAGCGATGCGCAGCCATATATTCCGGGACTGATCGAGGATTTACAGAAAAAAGGTCTTGCCTATGAGAGCGATGGCGCGCTGGTTGTCGATATCGCACAGGAAGGGGATGCGAAGGAATATCCGCCTTGTATCGTCCGCAAATCCGATGGTGCGGCGCTGTATGCGACTTCCGATCTGGCGACGATCATCGAACGTGAGCAGGATTTCCATCCGGACCGCTACATTTACGTCGTAGACAAGCGCCAGGAGCTTCATTTTATCCAGGTATTCCGTGTGGCGAAGAAGGCGGGCATCGTCAAAGAAGATACGCCGATGATCTTCTTGGGCTTCGGTACGATGAACGGCAAGGACGGTGGTCCGTTCAAGACACGTGAGGGCGGTGTTATGCGTCTGGAGCACCTGATCAAGAATATTGATGAGAAGGTATATGAGAAGATTCAGGAGAAGCAGAAGGTTCCGGCGGACGAGATGACACGCACGGCGGAGATTGTCGGTCTGGCGGCACTTAAATATGCCGATCTTTCGAATCAGGCGACCAAAGATTACATTTTCGATGTAGACCGCTTTATTTCCTTCGAGGGAAATACAGGTCCACATATCCAGTATATGATCGTCCGCATCAAGTCCATTCTGGAGAAATACAAGGAACTGCGCGGTGCGGATGCTAAAGTGGTTCCGATCCGTCCGGCTGAGAGCGAGACAGAGAAAGCACTTCAGATGGCGCTTTGCCGTTTCGGCGAGGTGACAGAATCTGCATTCTACGAGACGGCGCCGCATAAGCTCTGCCAATACATGGCGGCAGTGGCGGATGCGTTCAATGCATTCTATCTGGAAAATAAGATCCTCTCCGAGGAGGACGCAGCGAAGCAGGCAGCCTTTATCAGCCTGATCACGCTGACCAAGCGGGTGCTGGATACCTGTATGGATCTGCTCGGAATGGAATCGCCGGAACACATGTAATCTGTAATATGGAGGAATCCTCATGAAAATAATAAAAATGTCCGTAGATACCTTCTGGAAGGGCGAAGTACGGGTACAGGGACAGATTGAGGATGAGACAAAGGTATATCAGACAAGAATTTTTATCAAGGGTAGTCAGATCTATGACTACTCTTGTTCTTGTGCGGAGGGAAATTCATTCCGGGGTCCCTGCGTGCATGCAAAAGCGCTTCAGGAGGCGTTTGCCCGCCAGCAGAAAGCCGAGCATACACCGCCGGTTTCGACTTCGCCGGAGATCCGGATGATGATCCGGGAGTACACGAACCGGGAAGTAGCGCGGATTCTGGGCGAGGAAGAGCGGGAACCGGTCTATCTGCATCCCTATTTACAGATCCGGCGCGGCGAAGTGCTTTTGGAGGCACGGATCGGACGGGAAAAACGGTATATTGTGAAAAACCTGCTGGAATTTGCACAGGCGGTTCACAGCGGAAAACGGGTGGAATACGGAAAAGGCATGGCGTTTGAACACGTCCCGTCTGCCTTTGCGCCGGAAAGCCGCCCATTTTTAGATCTTCTGCTGGAGGAGGCGGACGCCTACATACGCCATTATGAGGAGATGCGCGGTCATGCGGGGCTGCCGCTTCCGGTGATGCGGGCGTTAACGCTGGGATCTGCAGCGAGGGATCGGCTGTTTGATCTTTTAGAGGGAAAAGAAGTCCAGACGGAGGACGAGAAAGGTGCTGAACGTGTGTGCCGGGTTGAGCGCAAGGATCCACGTTTCCCGGTGGAGGTGGAAGCAAGGGGCGATGGAATTGCGGTTACGGTTCCATCGGCTCTAACCTCGTTCCGGGGAGAACAGCGTCTGTATGTGGCAGATGGATTGCATCTGTTTGGATGCAGTGAACTGTATACAGAAACGATGGGCGTTTTTCTGGAGCAGATGGAACAGGGCGGAAGAGAGTGCAGAAGCCGGAAAGAGAAGCGGGAGCTGCTGGTTGGAAGCCGGGATATTCCGCTCTTTTATGCGCGGGTGCTGGAAGGCATGGAGGCACTTGGGATCTTGCAGAGCCCGGAGATCGATTGGGAGAAATACCGCCCAGAGGCGTTGAAAGCCCGGTTTGAGTTTGACAGTGATTCGCCGGACGAGCTGCGTCTGCGTCCGACGCTTTCCTACGGAGATTTTACGTTTTCGCCGCTGGCGGACGAGCATGTTCCGCGGGAGATCTGCCGGGATGTACCGGCGGAATTTTATATCAGCCGCCTGATCACGCGGTACTTCTCTTACTGGGAGGATGAGAGCGGCGAGCTGGTGATCCGCGGGGATGAAGAAGCGCTGTACCAGGTTCTGAGCGAGGGAATGCCGCAGTTTCAGGAGGTGGGCGAGGTATGGCTGTCAGAGTCTGTCCGCCATCTGCGCGTCCTGCCCCCGCCGGAAGTGTCGATGGGGGTTTCTCTTGGAGGCGGCTGGCTGGATCTGAAGATTGAGACGGCGGGAATCGACCCGGCGGAGCTTTTGCAGGTACTCAGTGAATACCGCCAAAAAAAGAAATATTACCGCATGAAAAATGGCGAATTTTTGCAGCTTTCGGGCGGCGGCCTGCAGGCGCTTGACAGCCTGACTGCGGATCTGGGACTGACAAAGAGTGAATTTCAGGCGGGGGAGGCGAAGATACCTGCCTACCGTGCTTTTTATCTGGACAGTCTCTCGGGCGACGGCAGGATGAAACTGTTTCAGCGGGATGAAGCCTACGGGATGATGGTGCGCGATCTAAAAACGGCGCAGAGTGTCAGCTATGCGGTTCCGGCGGTGCTGGAAAAGACGCTGAGGGAATACCAGAAGATCGGATATACGTGGATGCGGACGCTGGCGCGGTATCATTTCGGTGGGATCCTGGCAGATGATATGGGACTGGGAAAAACGCTGCAGGTGATTGCGCTTCTGACGGCATTTTATCAGGAAAAAACCGAGCAGAAAGCGGCTGGAAATGAAGGCAGTGGGTCAGAATTACCTCTTCCGTCTTTGATCGTCTGCCCGGCGTCGCTCGTCTACAACTGGGGACAGGAATTTGCCCGGTTTTCGCCGGGGATCCGCGTGCTTCTGATTGCCGGGACGGCGAAAGAACGGCAGGAACAGCTGGAGGAGCAGATGCGGATGGAGGCGTCTGAGGGGGCGCAGGTGATCATCACGTCCTATGATCTGTTGAAACGGGATCGGGCGGCGTATCTGGGACGCACGTTTGAATATGAGATTATTGACGAGGCGCAGGTCATTAAAAATGCAAAGACACAGGGCGCGAAGGCGGTAAAGGAGATTTCGGCGAATGCCCGTTTCGCTCTGACGGGAACGCCGGTGGAAAACCGGCTCAGCGAGCTTTGGAGCATTTTTGATTTCCTGATGCCGGGATTTTTATACAGTTACCGGAAGTTCCGTGAGCGGTATGAGCTGCCGATCGTGAAAAATCAGGATCCGGAAGCATTGACGGCACTGCGGCGGATGACGGGACCGTTTGTCCTGCGCCGCTTGAAAAAGGATGTGCTGCGGGAGCTTCCGGGCAAGGAAGAGAGGATCGTTTATTCGGCGGCGTCGGGGCGGCAGCAGAAGCTTTATACGGCGTCGGCGTTGAAACTGAAAGAGGCGCTGGCTGGCGGCGCGTGGTCGGGTAATGGAAAATTGGAAGTGCTTTCCCAGCTCATGCGGCTGCGCCAGATCTGCTGCGATCCGGCACTCTGTTTTGAAGATTATACGGGGGAATCGGCGAAGCTGGAGACCTGTGTTTCGCTGATCGCATCAGCGTCTGCGGCGGGACATAAGATCCTGCTCTTTTCCCAGTTTGCCTCGATGCTGGAGCGGATTCGGGAACGCCTTTTACAGGAGGGCATTTCGTCCCATCTTCTGGTCGGCGCGACCCCGAAGGAGGAACGCAGCCGGATGGTGCAGGCGTTTGCCTCGGATGAGGTTCCGGTGTTCCTTATTTCCCTGAAAGCCGGGGGAACGGGACTCAACCTGACGGCGGCGGATATCGTGATTCATTACGATCCGTGGTGGAATGTGGCAGCGCAGAACCAGGCGACCGACCGCGCGTACCGGATTGGGCAGGAAAAGCCGGTCACGGTATACAAACTGATCTTAAAGGATACGATAGAAGAAAATCTTTTGAAGCTGCAGAATGCGAAGCTTGCGCTGGCGGCGCAGGTGGTTTCAGAGGGAATGGTTTCACTGGGCGATTTGAGCCAGAATGAACTGATGGAGCTGTTTGAACAGAATCCATAAAAAAATTTGCAGAAATAACGGGCAGGAGGAAAAAGCGTGAAGCAATGGAAACGATACAAATCATATATACTGCCATATAAGAGCGCCTTTATTCTGGGACCGCTCATGATGGTAACGGAGGTGCTGGGTGAGATTCTGCTGCCCAAATTTATGTCGATGATTATTAACCATGGCGTGGCGCAGAAAGACGGCGGATACATTCTCAAAATGGGACTTGTGATGGCGATTACCTCCTTTTTGATGGCGGCAGGCGGCATTCTGGGGGCATATTTTGCAGCGAAGGCGTCGATTTCCTTTACCAGCGATCTGCGCCGCGACTTATTTGCCAGAGTGCAGCAGTTTTCATTTAAAAATATCGATACGTTCAGCACGGGATCGCTGGTAACCCGTCTGACGAACGATATCCAGCAGGTACAGAACCTGATTATGATGGGACTTCGGATGATGCTGCGCGCGCCGGGCATGTTCCTGGGGGCGCTTGTGATGGCGTTCTGGATGAATGCGGAACTGGCAGCTGTCATCCTGGTGGTGATTCCGCTTCTGACGGCGGCGATCGTCTGGATCCTACGGACTGCCTACCCGCGGTTTACAGCCATGCAGAAAGCGCTGGATACGCTCAATAGCGGCATCCAGGAGGTGCTGACGAACGTGCGGGTGGTGAAATCCTTTGTGCGGGAAGACTACGAGGAAAAGCGGTTTGCCGACACGAACCGGGAGCTCAAGGAGGCAGGGCTGCGGGCGCTGAAGATCGTAATTGCGACGATGCCGGTCATGATGTTCGCGATGAATGTGACGACACTGGCAGTTGTCTGGTTCGGCGGAAACCTGATTATCGGCGGACGGATGGCGGTCGGAGATCTGACGGCATTTACGACCTACATTGTACAGATTCTGATGTCACTTATGATGCTCTCAATGGTATTTTTGCAGAGTTCCCGCGCGATGGCGTCCATCCGGCGAATCGATGAGGTGCTGGATGAGCCGATTGATCTGAGCGATGAAAATGCATCACAGAAGGATCGGAAGGTTGAGAAAGGACGCGTGGAATTTAAGGATGTTTCCTTTTCCTACCGCGAAGGCGGTGAGCCGGTTCTATCCCACATCAGCCTGACGGCAGAGCCGGGAGAGACGATCGGCATCCTCGGTGCGACCGGAAGTGGAAAAACGTCGCTGGTACAGCTGATTCCCCGCCTCTATGATGTGACAGAGGGGAGTGTGCGGGTGGATGGTATCGATGTGCGGGAGTATTCCCTGAAAAATCTCCGGGACGGCGTTGGCATGGTTTTACAGAAAAACGTCCTGTTTTCCGGCACGATCGAGGAAAACCTGCGCTGGGGTGATGAGACGGCGACGGAGGAAGAAGTGCGGCGGGCAGCAGTGTATGCGCAGGCAGATTCCTTTGTGAATTCGTTTGCCGAAGGCTACAAAACGGAGATGGGACAGGGCGGCGTCAATGTATCCGGCGGTCAGAAACAACGGCTGTGCATCGCAAGGGCACTCTTAAAGAAGCCGAAGATCCTGATTCTCGACGACAGCACCAGTGCGGTCGATACGGCAACGGAGGCGGCGATCCGGACGGCATTCCGGGAAGATTTGAAAGATACGACGAAATTTATTATCGCACAGCGGCTGAGTTCGCTGGAATACGCGGATCGGATTCTCGTCCTTGAGGACGGCAGGATTATCGGAGAGGGAACGCAGGAGAAGCTGCTGGCATCCTGTGAGGCGTACCGGGAGATCTATGAGACGCAATATGGAAAACGGGCAGACGGGGAGGGGATGGCATGATGGATGAAAAACAGATTGAAAGCCTGAAACGCCGATATGGCAGCCGCATAGCCGACGCGACGAAACGCCGCCGGGGACCGGAACGGATGGCGGTCATGAAGGGCGGAAAGCCCAAGGCGGGCGGTCAGACGATGCTACGCCTGCTTTCATACTTAAAACGCGACCGGATGGCGATGACAGTCGCCTTTTTCTGTGTGATCCTGGGGACGGTGACGAATCTGGCGGGCGCCTATATGCTGCGCCCGATCATCAACCGGTATATTGTGCCTTTAGATGGCAGCCGGGGCGATGTGGCGGGGCTGTTCCGTTCCCTGTGCGTGATGGGATCGGTTTATTTAGTCAGCGTTGCCGCTGCCTATATGCAGTCGCGCATCATGCTGCAGGTGGCGCAGAACGCGCTGCAGCGGCTGCGGGAAGAGCTGTTTAACCATATGCAGACGCTTCCGCTCCGGTTTTATGATACCGGCAGCAACGGCGATCTGATGAGCCGTTTTACAAACGATGTGGATACGATCGGCATGATGCTCAGCAGTACGCTGGTGCAGCTTTTATCCGGCGCACTCAGTATTGTGGGAACGCTGGTGCTGATGATTTACACGAACGTGTGGCTGACGGTGATTACGCTTGCCATGATGCCGGTGATGCTGCGTGCCGGTAAATTTGTTGCTGGACGGAGCCAGAAATATTTCTCTGCCCAGCAGGCGGCGCTTGGCGCGATGAACGGCTATATTGAGGAGACTGTGCAGGGGCAGAAGGTCGTCAAGGTATTCTGCCATGAGGAGATCGCAGAGGAAGAATTTGGATGGCTCAATGCGGATCTGAAAGAAAAACAGATCCGGGCGCAGTTTTTCGGCGGTGTGATGGGACCGGTCATGAACAATTTAAGCCAGTTAAATTATGGACTGACAGCCTGCATTGGCGGTCTGCTCTGTGTGTTCCGGAACTTTGATGTCGGTGGACTGACCGTATTTTTAGGTTTTTCGCGGCAATTTTCCAGACCGATCAACGAGCTTTCCATGCAGGTTGGAAACGTATTTTCGGCGCTGGCAGGCGCGGAGCGCGTGTTTGCAGTGCTGGATGCGGAACCGGAGGCGGCAGATGCGCCGGATGCGGTTTCGATCGCGCCGATCCGCGGTGAGGTGGTGCTTGACCATGTGACTTTCGGCTATGAGCCTGGGCAGGTGATTTTGAAGGATATTTCGCTCTATGCGAAGCCGGGACAGAAGATCGCCTTTGTCGGTTCGACGGGAGCCGGAAAAACGACGATCACGAATCTGATCAACCGTTTTTATGATATACAGGGCGGCTCGATCACGGTGGACGGCGTCGATGTCCGCCGGATGCACCGGAAGGAGCTGCGGGAAAATATCGCGATGGTTCTGCAGGATACCCATCTTTTTACCGGCACGGTACGGGAAAATATTCGATACGGGCGGCTGGATGCCACGGATGAAGAAGTTGTTGAGGCGGCAAAAACGGCATCGGCGCATTCCTTTATCATGCGTCTGCCGGATGGGTATGACACGATGCTGGAGGGCGACGGTGCAAACTTAAGCCAGGGACAGCGCCAGCTATTAAACATTGCGCGGGCAGCAGTTTCTAAAGCACCGATCCTGATTCTGGATGAGGCGACGAGTTCGGTCGATACGCGGACGGAGAAGCACATCGAGCACGGCGTGGACCGGCTGATGGCGGACCGGACGACCTTTGTCATCGCCCACCGGCTTTCGACAGTCCGCAACGCCAATGCGATCATGGTGCTGGAGCACGGGCAGATCATTGAGCGCGGCGACCATGAAGATCTGTTGGCGCAGAAAGGGCGGTATTTTGAGCTGTATACCGGAAAGAAGGAGCTGGAATAAGGCTTTAGATGAGAATTTATTTCCTGTATGCGCGAACACCCATATATTGAAAAACGGATGGATCTAGTGTATAATGGGGACACTCGAAATTTTGTAACAGTTTAGTAGGTCTGCGCATTTACTGCGCGTGACTGTGAAGGTGCTGAACAGTTACGAAATTTTTAAGTAAAATCGAGTCACGGAACCTGGAAAATAGAGATGGATCCGTGGCAAATTTTGTACCGTTAGGAGGAATATCTATGAGTATCCGAGTTGGAATTTTAGGATATGGAAATCTGGGACGCGGCGTGGAGTGTGCGATCCGCCAGAATCCGGATATGGAACTGAAAGCAGTATTTACACGGCGTGCGCCGGAAACGGTCAAGATCCTGACCGAGGGCGTACCGGTTTATCATGTAGATGAGGCAGAGGCGAAGAAAGACGAGATCGACGTTTTGATTCTCTGCGGCGGTTCGGCTACGGATCTGCCGGTTCAGACCCCGAAATATGCACAGTGGTTTAACGTAGTGGACAGCTTCGATACCCATGCAAAGATTCCAGAGCATTTCGCAGCAGTCGATGAGTCCGCACAGAAATCCGGAAAGGTTGGCATCATCTCCGTTGGCTGGGATCCGGGTATGTTCTCCCTGAACCGTCTCTATGCAGCTGCATGCCTGCCGGAGGGCGAAAATTATACATTCTGGGGCAAGGGCGTCAGCCAGGGACATTCCGATGCGATCCGCCGGATCGAGGGCGTCAAGGATGCCAGACAGTACACAATCCCAGTTGAGAGTGCACTGGAGGCAGTCAGAAGCGGCAGCAGCCCAGAGCTGACCACCCGCGAAAAACACACCAGAGAGTGCTTTGTTGTGGCAGAAGAGGGCGCGGATCAGGCAAAGATCGAGAATGAGATCAAGACCATGCCGAACTACTTTTCTGATTATGACACAACGGTTCATTTCATCACCGAAGAAGAACTGAAACGCGATCACAACCGTCTCCCGCACGGTGGTTTCGTACTCCGCAGCGGTAAGACCGGCTGGAACAAAGAGAACCACCATATCATCGAGTACAGCTTAAAGCTGGATTCCAACCCGGAATTTACTTCCTCCATCATCGTGGCATACGCACGCGCGGCATACAAGATGAACCAGGAAGGCCAGAAGGGCTGCAAGACCGTCTTTGATGTGGCACCGGCGTATCTGTCGGCAGAGAGTGGGGCAGATCTGCGGAAGAAGTATCTGTAAAAATTTATTAAATAAAAGTAGAAAGCGTCTGGAATGCAGAAGATCTGCATGACAAGATGGATTCTGTGACGCACAGCGTATGCAAAGGCGGCGTTAACTGGAAACCGGCGAAGCTGGTCAACGATTTAAAGAGGAGATACAAAAAGAATCAAGCGGTAGCTGGAGGAGCTGAATGTCCTTCGGCTACCTGTTTTTGTAATAAAATTGTAATAATTTCAAATTTTCCTTTCAACTTGTATTGTCTCTTAAAATGAAGTAAAATGTAAGACAGATTTGCATGATTTGTACCTGCGCAGCACTGGCAAAATCCGTTAAAGTCCGCGCAATGAGTGAACGTAACTTTACGTTTGCGGGAGCTGTCGGGTAGGAGAAAAGCGAAAATACATACAGGAAGGACAATATACGATGAATAAATGGAAAAAATCCGTGCGTTCCCTCTGCCTGGGAATGGCACTTATGATGTCTGTGTCATGGACTGCATTTGCTGCGACAGACGGGGCGACCGGTCCGGGACAGGCGGCAGGAGGCACGGTCTCCGGCGCAGTTCCTTCGGGAACAACGGTTACTTCACAGAATGCAGCTCAGCCGACGGTGGCAGCGCAGGGCGCAGTGCTCTATGATGCGACGCACAACCAGTTCCTGTTTTCCAAGAATGCAGATACGCAGTATTATCCAGCCAGCATCACGAAGCTGATGACGGCGCTTCTGGTAGCGGAAAACTGTAATCTGAGTGATACGGTAACCTTTTCCCAGACGGCAGTTTCGAATCTGGAATCGGGCGCGGTGACGCTGCAGGTCAAGGCGGGTGATACCTTTACGGTTAAGGACTGTCTCTATGGTCTGCTTTTAAAATCGGCAAATGAGGTGGCAAACGGACTGGCGGAGCACGTGTCCGGCAGTGTCAGCGCGTTTGCGGATAAGATGAATGAGAAGGCAGCGTCCTTAGGATGCACGCATACGCATTTTGCAAATCCGAATGGTCTGAACAATGCGAACCATTTTACAACCGCACATGATATGGCGCTGATTGCAAATGCTACATTCAATAATGCGACGGTGCGTCAGGTTGCATCGACCCTGCATTACGATTTCCCGGCGACTGCCAGCGTGCCGACGGTGCGGACGCTTACGATGGGACATAAGATGCTCAATCCGGCAAATTCCCAGTACTATGAGGGAATCATAGGCGGAAAGACCGGTTATACCTCCCTGGCAGGCAACACGCTGGTAACGTGTGCAGAGCGAAATGGCGTGCGCCTGATTGCAGTTATTTTAAAGAGTTCGCAGACCCATTATGACGATACGAAAAAGCTGCTGGACTATGGTTTTGCGGTGGCGGGAAGCGCATCCGGCACATCGGCTGGCACGAACACCTCGGTATCGGATGCGGCGAACAACAGTACGTCAAATTCTAGCAAGCCGTCCGGCAATACGACCAGCACAAATACCTCGTCTTCCGGCAGTCAGGGCGGACCGGGTAGCTCTGGATCTGGCAATACAGCTGCTCAGGGCGACGGTGCGTGGCAGCAGTTTGGAAATGAATGGAAATACCTGAAAGCAAACGGAACCTACGCGGCAAATGAGAGTCTCCTGATCAAGGGAGAGACATACTATTTCCATGCAGATGCGTGGATGGCGCGTGACTGGCAGATGGTAAATGGCTCCTGGCATTATTATACCGAAAGCGGGGCTATGGCGAAGAGCCGATGGATTCAGACGAATGGATACTGGTATTATGTGAGTGCTGACGGAGCATTGTTTGTCAATGGAACGACACCGGACGGATATAGAGTCGATGCGAATGGTGTCTGGATTCAGAAATAAAGAAGAGCATAAAACGGAGCCGACCGGCAGAAAAGACCGGGGCGGCTCCGTTTTTCACAGCTCTGCGGCCGCAAAAAGACCGGCGGCACAGCTGGCAGATGGGGGTGATGTTATTATAGTGTGATCAATTCATACTCCCGGCTTCCCAGACCGATCTTCTCCGCGTGTGCCAGGCAGCTTTTCCACTCAGATTCTGGTGTGGAATTTGTGAAATGGTCATGGTGATCGTGGAAATCCGGATCAGCAAGATGTTTTGCAAGCTGGCTGCCCGGCATCGGAGCAGCGGCCAGACAGGCGTCCACACAGGCCTGATCGAGTGCCAGCGGATCGAAAGAAGCAAACATACCAAGATTTGGAAGGATCGGTACGTCATTTTCACCGTGGCAGTCGCAGTTCGGGGAGACGTCAACGACCAGGGAAATATGGAAGTTTGGACGTCCATCCACAACGGCTTTTGTGTATTCCGCCATACGGCAGTTTAATAGCTCGTTGGCTGCGTTGTTGTCAAATTCGATCGCGTCAAAGTTGCAGGCGCCGAGACACCGTCCGCAGCCGACGCAGTGCTCAGCATCCACGTGCATTTTTCTGGAGGCTTCATCGAAAACGAGACCGCCGTTGGCACATTCCTTCTGACAGCGGCGGCAGCCCCGGCAGAGCTTTTCCTTGACGTGTGGTTTTCCACTGCTGTGCTGATCGGTCTTACCGGCGCGAGAACCGCAGCCCATGCCGATATTTTTGATCGTACCGCCGAAGCCGGTCATCTCATGTCCCTTGAAATGGGTCAGGCTGATAAAGACATCGGCGTCCATGACGGCGCGGCCGATCTTAGCTTCTTTGATGTATTCGCCTCCGGCCACCGGAACAGCGATGTCATCGGTGCCTTTTAATCCATCACCGATGATGATTGGACATCCAACAGTCAACGGGGTAAATCCGTTTTCCCAGGCGCATTCCAGGTGCTCGAGCGCATTCTTGCGGCTGCCTGGATACATCGTATTGCAGTCTGTTAAAAATGGTTTGCCGCCCAGCTCTTTGATGACATCAACAACGGCTTTGGCATAATTCGGACGCAGATAACTGATATTTCCAAGTTCACCAAAGTGCATCTTGATAGCGACAAATTTACCATCCATATCGATGGAACCGATCCCAGCTTTACGGATCAGTTTTTTTAATTTGGCAGGGAGACCGTCGCCAAATGCAATGGTGTGGAAATCTGTAAAATATACCTTTGCTTTTTCGGTTTTTGACATATGAATACCTCCTGATAGATGGCTTTTTTTGATTTTTTTCTCAGTCGAGAAGACGCCCACCTCTTTAGGTGGCGAGTAATAGTAAAGTGATAAAAATATCAATTCTATTATACCGGAATCGGGTGGATGTGTCAAAAATTTACTTTTCTTTTTAATGTAGTTCCTATATAATAGGAAAATACGGAAAAAGCAGATTTCAGCTGCAGGGGGATTCTGGCAAGATACCTGTATCTGGAAACCTGCTTTTGAAAATACGAGGGGACTTGTCTGCATAGAAGGGACAGTGACCCGGGCAGGAGATGACAGTATGAGAAATGCACCGGTTATCTATATCGTGGTGCCTTGCTACAACGAAGAGGAGGTTCTGCCATTGACGGCAGAATTTTTAGGTAAAAAATTAGATGATTTAACCCGCAGCCGCCGGATTCATCCGGGAAGCCGGGTGCTGATGGTAGACGACGGTTCGAAGGATAGAACATGGAAGCTGATCGAGGAACTCCATGAGAAGGACGAGCGGTTTGCAGGTGTGAAGCTGAGCCGCAACCGCGGTCATCAGAACGCGCTTTTAGCCGGGCTTTTTGAGGCGGCGAGACGGCGGTGTGACGCGGCGATCTCGATGGATGCCGATCTGCAGGATGATGTGGACGCATGCGACGCGATGATCGAGCGGTATATGGCTGGCTGTGACATCGTGTACGGTGTGCGCCGCCACAGGGCGACGGATACATTTTTTAAGCGTACAACTGCGCTGGGATTTTATAAGATTATGAATGCGCTGGGAGCGAACACCGTGTATAATCATGCGGATTACCGCCTGATGAGTCGGAGGGCACTGGAAGGGCTGGCGGAATTTTCGGAGGTCAATCTGTTTCTGCGCGGGATTGTCCCGATGATCGGCTATCCGTCCGATGTGGTATATTATGACCGTAAAGAGCGGGCAGCAGGGGAGAGCAAATATCCGCTGAAAAAGATGCTGGCTTTTGCCATCGAGGGCATCACTTCGCTGAGCACAAAGCCGATCCGGATGATTACGTTCATGGGAATTGCGGCATTTTTTGTCAGTATTGGATTCCTTATCTGGGCGGTGGTTGATTTCTTCCGGGGCAATACGATCACCGGCTGGGCGAGCATGATGGTATCGCTCTGGTTTATCGGCGGACTGCTTCTTCTCTCGGTCGGAATCGTCGGAGAGTATGTCGGAAAGATTTATCTGGAGTCGAAGCACCGCCCGCGCTATATCATTGAGAGCCGCACGCCGGATCGCATCCGCGAGCGTGAGAAAGGGCGCAGCCGGAAACAGGAGATGCCAGGAGAAAATTTGCGCCGCGGCCGTGCAGAAGCACGGGAACTCCAGATATCAAAAAGAAGAGAAGCTGTGCAAAAACCGGAGCAGGAGTGAAATAGCTCTAAAAAATAGCTCTTAAAAATTCAGGAAACACTTGACAAACCCGGAAAATGGGTGTATCTTCATAAACAAGTAATTCCTATCAGGAATAAGGGAATATAAGCTGAAAGGGGACAGGTCCGATGCGTCAGAGTAAAGCCATGCAGATGAATATGATGATGAACGGCATGTGTATGATGTGCTGTCATATTTGTGTGCATGAAAGACGGAACGGGCTGGTCGGATAGACCTGTAAGTATAGCATAGGAAGCCGCGATCCGTACTGGATTCGCGGCTTTTTTGTGTCATAGGAAATTCCTTGGAATTCCTTATGACACAAAAAGGCACTAACTGCTTCCTGTGACAGAAAAACAGTAGTGGCATCTTTTATGCGACAGGGTATCAATGCTGTATATTCGGAAAAAGAGAGGGGAAAAGACAATGGAGCAGAGAAAGGAAGCGATCATCTGCCTGGAAGGACTGGGAAAGCAATTCCAGACAACGAACGGAACAGTGACCGCGTTAGATGATATTAACCTGGAAATCCTGCAGGGCGAGATTTTTGGAATTATCGGTCTGTCAGGTGCAGGAAAGAGTACGCTGGTCCGGTGTATCAATTATCTGGAGACACCGACGGCGGGACGGGTTATTTTTGAGGGACAGAACCTGTCGATGATGAAAGAGGCGGAGATTCGGAAGGCCAGACAGTCGATGGGGATGATTTTCCAGCAGTTCAATCTTCTGGCACAGAGAAATGTACTCCAGAATGTGTGCTTTCCGATGGAGATTGCCGGTGTCCCGAAAGCAGAGGCGAAGAAACGGGCGGCTGAGCTTTTAAAATTAGTCGGTCTGGAAGAACGGATGAAGGCATATCCGGCACAGCTCTCCGGCGGACAGAAACAGCGAGTGGCGATTGCACGCGCGATGTCCACGAACCCGAAGGTGCTGCTTTGCGATGAGGCGACGAGTGCGCTCGACCCGAACACGACAAAATCGATTTTGGAGCTTCTCAAGAAGATTAATCGCGAACGCGGCATTACTGTGATCGTGATTACCCATGAGATGGCGGTTATTGAGTCTATCTGCGACCGTGTGGCGATCATCGACCACAGCCACATTGCAGAGTCTGGCAAGGTATCAGAGATTTTCTCCGGTCCGAAGTCGGAGATTGGGCGGCAGCTGATTCTCGGTGAGACGTTAGGGCAGAAGACAAGCTTTGCCAGAGCGCGCCAGATCCGCGTTATTTTCAATGGACAGGAATCTTCGGAGCCAATTATTTCTAATATGGTATTAGCCTGCAAGGTTCCGGTCAATATCCTTCTCGCGGATACCCACGATATCGGGGGCAAGGCGATGGGACAGATGCTTCTGCAGCTCCCGGAGGACGAGGTGGATGCAGGGCGTATCTGCAATTATTTAAAAACGGTCGGTGTGACCTATGAGGAGGTGCGCTAAGATGATATTTGATGCGAGGACAGTTAGTATGCTGGTAAAAGAGACCTGGAGAACCTTATATATGGTGGGTCTTTCTTCCCTGATTTCTTATTTGATCGGAATCCCGCTCGGCGTGGCGCTGGTTGTAACCGATAAAGACGGCATCCGTCCTGTGCCGCTGTTTAACAAAGTGGCGGGTGTGATTGTCAACCTGCTCCGTTCGGTGCCGTTTATCATCCTGTTAGCGATGGTAATGCCGCTGACCCGCGCGATCGTGGGAAAGACGATCGGAGCAAATGCGGCAGTTGTACCGCTGGTAATCGCGGCGTTCCCGTATATCAGCCGTATGGTAGAGGCATCGTTAAAGGAAATTGATGCAGGCGTGATAGAAGCAGCAAAATCAATGGGCGCTTCGACCTGGCAGATTATTTTCAAGGTGCTGCTTCCGGAGTCCAAGCCGTCCCTGTTAGTTGGCGCGGCGATTTCAATCACGACGATCCTCGGATATTCCGCGATGGCAGGCTGCGTCGGTGCCGGTGGTCTGGGCGATGTGGCGATCCGATATGGATATCACCGTTATCAGGCAGATATGATGCTGGTTACCGTTGTGATTCTGGTTATTATCGCACAGCTGATTCAGGAGATCTTTACGCGGAGTTCGAGAAGAAGTGATAAGAGAATCCGTTAATAAGATATTTACAGAAATGAAATGCAGCCTATCGTCTGTGGCAGATGCAGGACATTTCTGAAATATAAATTTAAAGGAACTGTTTAAACACACGAAGAGGAGGAAATCACTATGAAAAAATCATTCTTAGGAACCACATTCCTGGCACTGCTGGCAGCTGCATCCTTAGCAGGCTGCTCTTCCAGCTCGAATGAGACAACTGCTGAGACCGCTGCAGAGGCAGCAGAGGAGACCACCGCAGAGGCAAAAGAGGCAGACGGCGATCTGGAGAAGCTGGTAGTAGGCGCAAGCCCGGCACCGCATGCTGAGATCCTGGAAGCTGCAAGAGACCTTCTGGCAGACAAGGGCTACGATCTGGAGATCGTAGAGTATACTGATTATGTACAGCCGAACAACGCACTGGAGTCCGGCGATCTGGATGCAAACTACTTCCAGCACAAACCATATCTGGATACCTTCAATGAGGAGAATGGCACTCATCTGGTAAGTGCAGGTGCAATCCATTATGAGCCATTCGGCATCTACGCAGGCAAGAGCGATTCTTTAGATGAGCTGGCTGACGGCGCAGAGGTTCTGGTGCCAAACGATGTAACCAACGAGGCAAGAGCACTTCTGCTTCTTCAGGATCAGGGTCTTCTGACACTGAAAGAGGATGCAGGTCTGACCGCAACTATCAATGATATTACAGAGAACCCGAAGAACCTGGATATCGTAGAACTTGAGGCAGCACAGCTTCCGCGTTCCTTACAGGATGCTGATATTGCAGTTATCAACGGCAACTACGCAATCGAGGCTGGTTTAAAGGTAACCGATGCTCTGGCAGTAGAGGCTTCTGACTCTCTGGCAGCCCAGACATACGGAAATGTCGTAGCAGTCCGTGAGGGTGACGAGGAGAGCGACAAGACAAAAGCTCTGATGGAAGTCCTGACAAGCGATGATATCAAAGAATTTATCGAGGCGAAGTACGATGGAGCGGTTGTTCCGCTGTTTTAATTGACGGCAGGAACCTGATTACAGCAACGAAATTGGGAAGAGGCGGATGCTTTGCGGTGAAAACCGCAGGCGGAGGTCTCTTCTTTCAATTTATGGGAATGTGCGTCAGATGAAAAATGTTTTTCGTGAATTTTTTTGAATCATGTGATAGAATAAGAAAAAGATAAAGGTGACAGGCGGGTGATAAGAATGGAAATTCATATGCAGAACAGGAAAAAGGGCTTTACGCTGGCGGAGCTTTTGGTAGTCGTTGCGATAGTTTCCATTTTAGCTGCAATTTCTATTCCCATTTTTACCAGGCAGCTGGAGACCAGCCGGGAGGCCACGGATCTTGCCAATGTCCGTTCTGCATATGCAGAGGTTATGGCAGCGGTCATGATTGAGGATACAGAGAATGAAGTGAAGGTTGTAAAGCTGAAGCAGAAAAAAGAAAAATGGCAGTCGCATGACCCGGTGACGATAGGTGGAGTGATGCATTATAATGATCAGGGTGATACGGCCAACTGGATTGGTTATCCGGTTCCGGGTGGGGAGTGTGAAGTTTCCTATCGGCCGGATTCGGGAGTGCTTTTTAACTGGAAAAGCGGAAAGGGTACAGGCGGTTCGGAACAGAAATATGCGTTTAATATCAATTGCGATGTACATGAGCCCTTGAATAATAGTGGCATATTGGAAATGCTGGGTGATAACAACAATTTTGAAATTGATTCCAACTGTACAAAATCCAATATGCTTCCCAAGATACAGGCGAAGATTGAGGAGGACAGCCTGTTAAAAAAGGGAACCTGGGCCTATCTGGGAGATGCAAAGGATAAGTCGAAGCGATATTTATTTTGGACATCTGTAGATATATCCTCAGATTCGGTTGGTGCAGGAAAGAAGATACCGGTTATTATCAGTACAGCAGATGGAAGGTTTTATATTTCAGAAACAACTACCGCTATGCGAGTGAATAAAGCTGGTAATTATATAGCAATCGCCGGTCATCTGACTCCAACACAGTATAAGGAATATCTTTCGAAGGATAAAAAGTATGAGAATCTGCAGGAGGCATATGATGCATACGCAAAGCTGGTGACAGATGGGACGTATCCACAGTATAAGGATACGCTGCCGAAGTAGGGACTGTGCAGCTGTTACAGCGGGGCGTCTTTAAAGTGGGAGGAGCCAGGGCATATGTTACTGTTCACGCATACGTGCCCAGTAACGGGCATATATCATTTATCAACCTGTGCCGAAAACCTTGACATTTTCCCGAAAAACCTCTATGATAACAAGGAACTGAAAAATGAAAGGCAGTGAAGAAGAGGAGTACACATAGAAGCCCTGACAGAGAGAACCGCGCAGGTTGAGAGACGGTTCCGGGAAACGGATGTGGAAGGTAGCTTCGGAGCCGGATTTCTGAAAAACCGCGTTCTGCTATGACTTAGGAATGTTGTGAAAGAGAGTGGTGGATAAGAGATCCCGGGAGTTCCCGTTATAGAATCAAGAGGATTGGGGTAAAGTCTGGATGTGTGCAAAGAAAACACCGGCAGGCGGAAATCCTGATTGAATTAAGGTGGTACCGCGTATATGACGCCCTTTGCAGATGATATGTCTGCAAGGGGCTTTTTCATTTCATAGGAAATTACGTCCTATGAAACAAAAAACGCTCCGCGGGGATGCGCACTCGCGCGAAGCAGAAACATGTCGCAAGCGACCGCGCTCGGCGCGAGAATGTGCCAAGGCACATTCTTTTTCATAGGAAACGCGCTTCGGAAAGGACAAAACAGATGAAAAAACAGGGTCCGCTGACAAGCTGTGATACGTGCGGCAATTATGTCTATGACGATGATTATGGGTATTATCTGTGCGAGGCAGATCTGGATGAGGACGAGATGGCGGCATTTTTAAGCAACCAGCGTTTTGTCTGCCCGTACTACCAGACGGATGATGAGTACAAGATTGTCCGGAAACAGATGTAAGAAACTGCATCGGAAATTACACAAAATGAAGGTAAACAAGATGCGGTTCATGATAGAATGCGAGGATAAACAGCATTTGATGAGTTAAAACACAAAAGGAGAATCGATCAATGAAAGAACTGGAAAAGACATATAATCCGGCGGATATTGAAGATCGCCTGTATCAGAAATGGCTGGACAGCAAATATTTCCACGCCGATGCAGAGCGTGGACGCAGAAACGGCAAGAAGCCGTTCACGATTGTGATGCCGCCGCCAAATATTACCGGACAGCTTCATATGGGACATGCGCTGGATAACACCATGCAGGATATCCTGATCCGTTACAAGAGAATGCAGGGCTATGAGGCACTGTGGCAGCCGGGTACCGACCATGCGGCGATCGCAACGGAGGTTAAGGTTATCAATAAGCTGAAAGAGCAGGGCATTGACAAGCATGATCTGGGTCGTGAGGGCTTCCTGGAGAAAGCATGGGAGTGGAAAGAAGAGTACGGCAGCCGTATCGTAAAACAGCTTCACAAGCTGGGTTCCTCCGCTGACTGGGACCGCGAGCGTTTCACGATGGACGAGGGCTGTTCCGAGGCGGTTCTGGAAGTATTTACCAGACTGTATGAAAAAGGTTATATTTACAAGGGATCCCGTATCATCAACTGGTGCCCGGTCTGCCAGACTTCCATTTCGGATGCCGAGGTAGAGCATGAGGAGCAGGACGGCTTTTTCTGGCACATCAATTACCCGATCGTCGGCGAAGAGGGACGTTTCGTCGAGATCGCAACCACCCGTCCGGAGACGCTGTTAGGCGATACTGCGGTAGCTGTCAACCCGGAGGATGAGCGCTACAAGGATATCGTAGGCAAGATGTTAAAACTGCCGCTGACCGACCGAGAGATTCCAGTCATCGCGGATGAGTATGTAGATAAAGAGTTCGGTACCGGCTGCGTAAAGATCACACCGGCACATGACCCGAACGACTTTGAGGTAGGAAAACGCCACAACCTGGAAGAGATCTGCATCATGAATGACGATGCAACCATCAGCGTACCGGGCAAATATCAGGGCATGGACCGCTACGAGGCGAGAAAAGCCATGGTAGAGGATCTGAAGGAAATGGGACTTTTAGTCAAAGTCGTTCCGCATTCCCACAACGTAGGTACTCACGACCGCTGCGGCACAACCGTAGAGCCGATGGTAAAACCACAGTGGTTTGTCAAGATGGAAGAGATGGCGAAACCGGCGGTAGAGGCACTTAAATCCGGCAGACTTAAATTCGTTCCGGAGAGCTTCGGAAAGACCTATCTGCACTGGCTTGAGGGCATCCGTGACTGGTGTATTTCCCGTCAGCTCTGGTGGGGACACCGGATTCCGGCTTATTATTGTGATGACTGCGGCGAGATGACTGTTGCCAAGAGCGCACCGGCGGTATGCCCGAAATGCGGCGGCACCCACCTGCATCAGGATGAGGACACGCTGGATACCTGGTTCTCCTCCGCCCTGTGGCCGTTCTCTACGCTCGGCTGGCCGAAGGACACACCGGAATATGAATATTTCTATCCGACCGATGTGCTGGTAACCGGATACGATATCATTTTCTTCTGGGTTATCCGTATGGTATTCTCCGGTCTGGAGCAGACTGGCAAAGAGCCGTTCCACACCGTCCTGATCCACGGTCTGGTACGCGACTCCCAGGGACGCAAGATGAGTAAATCCCTTGGAAATGGTATCGATCCGCTTGAGGTTATCGACAAGTACGGCGCCGATGCACTTCGTATGACCCTGATGACCGGTAACGCACCGGGCAACGATATGCGCTTCTATTGGGAGCGTGTGGAAGCCAGCCGTAACTTTGCAAACAAGGTATGGAATGCATCCCGTTTCATTATGATGAACATCGAAAAAGCGCCGGTAACGGATGTGAAGCTTTCTGACCTGCAGATGGCTGACCGCTGGATCCTCTCCAAGGTCAACACGCTGGCAAAAGATGTTACCGAGAACATGGATAAGTACGAGCTGGGAATCGCTCTCCAGAAGGTTTACGATTTCATCTGGGAGGAGTTCTGCGACTGGTACATCGAGATGGTAAAACCGAGACTCTGGTCCGAGGAAGACACCACCAAGGCAGCTGCACTCTGGACCCTGAAAACGGTTCTGATTCAGTCCTTGAAACTGCTGCATCCATATATGCCGTTCATCACCGAGGAAATCTTCTGCAACCTGCAGGATGAGGAACCGTCCATCATGATTTCTTCCTGGCCGGAGTACAAGGATGAGTGGAATTTCGCAGACGAGGAGAAAGCTGTAGAGACGATCAAGGATGCAGTCCGCGCGATCCGCGGCGTCCGCACATCCATGAACGTACCGCCGAGCAAGAAGGCAAAAGTATACGTTGTATCCGAGGATCCGGAAGTTCTGGCCATCTTCGAGCACAGCCGTGTATTCTTCGCAACTCTTGGCTATGCGAGCGAGGTTGTCCTTCAGAAGGACAAGAGCGGAATCGCAGACGATGCCGTATCGGCTGTGACTGCAAAGGCAACCATCTATATGCCGTTTGCAGAGTTAGTTGATCTGGACAAAGAGATCGAACGCCTCAGCAAGGAAGAAGAGAAGCTGAAAAAAGAGCTTGCCCGTTCCGAGGGTATGTTAAGCAATGAAAAGTTCGTCAGCCGCGCACCGGAGGCAAAGATTGCCGAAGAGCGCGAGAAGCTGGAGAAATACCGCCAGATGATGGCACAGGTACAGGAGCGCCTGGCACAGCTGCGGAAATAGTTGAATATGAAGTAAAAGGCAGGATCGAGAAGATCCGCCTGATGCGTGAAATAAGCCGATGTGTATGGGGAAAACTATATGCATTGGCTTATTTGCAAAGAAAGAACCGAAATTATTCTATTTTTTATCTCAGTCGAGAAGACTCCCACCTCTTCTGGTGGTGAGTAATAGCAAATTTGTCTCAGTGGGAGTCCATTCTCCGACTGAGATAAACGCTCCGCGAGGATGCGCAGTGATTCTGTAAAGAATATGTCAGCTTCGCTGACCAGAATCACGCGCCAAGTCTCACGGACGTTCGACTTGAATTATATGGGCGAATGCCTTTGAAGAGAGAAAGGAGATTATTTTTTTATCCTCGAACGAGGATAATTGGATTATACGAGATATTATGGAGATAAGAACAGCGACAATAGCAGATCTGGCTCAGATTGCAGCCGTGGAAGCAGAATGCTTTCCGGCAGCGGAAGCCGCAACGAAAGAGGAGTTTGCGGAGAGAATTAAGTATTATGGAAATCATTTCTGGCTCATGTTTGAAGGCGAAAAGCTGATTGCGTTTGTGGACGGCTTCGTCACAGACAAGCCGGATCTGACGGATGAGATGTACGAACGGGCAGAAATGCACGATGAAAACGGCGCATGGCAGATGATTTTTGGTGTCAATACGATCCCGGCATACCGGAAACATGGCTATGCGGGACAGTTGCTCCAGTGCGCCATCGAGGATGCCAGAAAACAGGGGAGGAAGGGACTTGTGTTGACGTGCAAGGAAAAATTGATAGCCTATTATGCCAAGTTTGGATTTGTGAATGAGGGGATCTCGGAATCGGTGCATGGAAACGTGATCTGGTATCAGATGCGGTATAAGTTTTAAATTTAAGAAGAAATACGTGATTGCCCGCAAATACTAATAATACTTATTATAGGAATCGAAATGGCGTTTTTAATAGAAGTGTGATAAGATACAAGTATCAGAATTAAAAATGAGACGCCATTTCGATTTTTTGTAATTGTTTGCAACAAGCATTACAAATTCTTTTCCATCTTTCTGCGTGTATCTTTTGCGTGTGTTTTATATGCATAACGGGCATCGGAAGCAGGCTGCACGGGATTGGGTGAAAAAGGGTCAAAAGGGGCGTCCGCAAACAGGAGGGGTTAGAGAAAACATGAAATCATTGCAGGCGCGTTATCTGGATCGACTGGCAGAGCTTTACCCGACGATTGCAGCGGCATCGACGGAGATCATCAATCTGGAATCGATCTTAAATCTGCCGAAAGGAACGGAACATTTCCTGACCGATATCCATGGGGAATACGAGGCATTTTCTCATGTATTGAAAAATGGTTCCGGTTCCGTCAAGCGAAAGATTGACGATGTATTTGGAAATACCCTGAGCCGTCAGGATAAGCAGTCACTGGCAACCCTTATTTACTATCCGGCGGAGAAAATGAGCCGGATTCTGCAGACGGAGAAGAACCCGGATGACTGGTATAAGATCACACTCTATCGTCTGATTGCGGTCTGCCGCCGGGCAGCGAGCAAGTACACGCGTTCGAAGATCCGCAAGGCGCTTCCGAAGGAATTTGCCTATGTGCTGGAAGAACTTCTGACTGAGCGCGGTGATCTGCAGGACAAGGAATCCTACTACGATGCCATCGTCCAGACGATTGTCCGTGTGGGACGGGCGAAAGCCTTTATTATAGCGCTAAGCGAGCTGATTCAGCGCCTGACGGTCGATCATCTTCATATCGTAGGCGATATCTATGACAGGGGTCCGGGACCGCATATCATCATGGACAAGATGATGACCTATCACTCGATTGATGTCCAGTGGGGCAATCACGATGTGCTCTGGATGGGCGCGGCAGCGGGACAGATGGGCTGTATTGCAAACGCAATCCGTATCTGCGCGAGATATGGAAACCTGGATATTTTGGAGGATGGTTACGGCATCAACCTTCTTCCATTGGCAACCTTTGCGATCAATACATATGGGGATGACCCGTGCACCTGCTTCCAGTTAAAGGGCAGTGACTCTTACAGTGCGTCTGAGCGCGAGATGAACCAGAAGATGCACAAGGCGATCTCGATCATCCAGTTCAAGGCGGAAGGGCAGATCATCAAGCGTCATCCGGAATTTGGCCTGGAGAAACGAAATCTTCTGCATCATATTGATTTTGAACGCGGTGTTCTGGAGCTGGGCGGCAAAGAGTACAAGATGCTCGATATGAATTTCCCGACCGTGGATCCGAAAGATCCATATGCATTTACACCGGAAGAAGCGGATATTATGGAACGTCTGGAACGTGCATTCATGAACTGCGAGAAGCTGCAGCAGCATATGAAATTCTTGCTGGCGAAGGGAAGTCTCTATAAAGTATACAACAATAACCTTCTCTACCATGGCTGTGTTCCGTTAAATAAGGACGGTACCTTCAAGGAGGTAGAGATCTACGGCAAGCGATATAAGGGAAAGGCGCTGTACGATATTTTGGACAATTATGTCCGCAAGGGGTTTGTCGCGGTCGATAAGGCAGAGCGGGAAAAAGGCAGGGATATGATGTGGTATATCTGGCTGAATGAAAATTCCCCGCTGTTCGGCAAGGACAAGATGGCAACGTTTGAACGCTATTTTCTGGCAGAAAAAGAGACACATAAAGAAGTAAAAAATCCGTATTACGATATGCTGGAAAATGAGGAAGTGCTTGACCGCATTCTCCGTGAATTCGGTCTGGAACCGGAGGGCGCGCACATCATCAACGGTCACGTCCCGGTCAAATCCAAAGACGGCGAGAGCCCGCTCAAATGCGGCGGTAAGCTTCTCGTCATCGACGGTGGTTTCTCAAGAGCATATCAGAAAGAAACCGGTATCGCGGGGTATACGCTGATATACAACTCCTACGGTCTGATTCTGGCCGCGCACGATCCGTTTGAGTCCACCGAGGCGGCGATCGAAAAGGAGAGTGACATTCACTCCGAGAGCCGTATGGTCAAATGGGTGCCGGAGCGCAAGTGTGTCGGAGATACCGATATCGGACGGGAACTGAAAGAGAAGATCAAGGATCTGGAAAAATTGCTGAATGCGTACTATAGCGGTGCTATAGCAGAAAAATTTACGCGATAGCGATTTGAGAACGAAATTTTAAATAAAGATAAAATGGAAAATCGCTCAACCCGGAAGAGGGAAGAGCGATTTTTTGTGAATGCTATAGTATTTATTTCGTACCAAAAATCCGATCCCCTGCATCTCCCAGACCTGGGCAGATGTAAGCGTTTTCATTCAGGCAGCGATCGACATGACCGACATAGATCTGGACATCCGGATGTGCCTCATGCAGTCTCTTTAATCCTTCCGGAGCAGCGATGATTGCCATGAATTTGATGTTCTTTCCGCCGCGTGCTTTGATAAAGTCGATTGCCTCCACTGCGGAACCGCCGGTTGCCAGCATCGGGTCAGTGACAACGATGGTACGCAGTTCGATCGGGGTTGGCAGCTTGCAGTAGTATTCGTGCGGCTCATGGGTTGTCTCGTCGCGGTAGAGTCCGATGTGACCAACCTTTGCGGACGGAACGAGTGCCAGAATACCATTTACCATACCGAGACCGGCACGTAAGATCGGGACAACGGCAAGTTTTTTACCAGCCAGCATTGGAGTGCTGCAGGTTTCAATCGGAGTTTCTACTTCCTGATCTTCCAGCGGAAGATCGCGAAGCGCTTCATAGCCCATCAGCATCGCAATCTCATCGGTCAGGGAACGGAATTCGTTGGTTCCGGTGTTCTTGTTGCGGAGGAGCGAGATCTTGTGCTGAATCAACGGGTGGTCGAGAATTGTTACATTTTTCATATTCATAACCTGCCTTTTCTTGAATTTTGATGATGAACGTTTTTTCGTAACGGTGCATAGCGCAGACCGCTTGCGAATTTTGTGCTATCTTCATGCCGTCATTTCCCAAAATCTGTATACATATGTGAAATGTATCGCCCTGATGGCATATTTTCTTTAATTATACACCGAATTGTACAGATTGAACAGTCTGTTTTATGATGTATTTTGTTAAAAAGCATCGGTAAAGTTACTGTTCCCGGGTAGGCACTTTTGGAACTGAAAGTGCCGTAAGAAAACGTGGTGGCAGCAGGAATTTGCCGTATTTAAATGCGAAGCCACGGCAAATTCCGTTACTGGGCACGTATGCGTGAACAGTAACTCGGTAAAAGAGCGGTTTGTCATGAAGTAGTGCAGAGCATTTGTAAAAGAATGCAGGTGCTTTTATATGTTTATTAGAATAAAAAATAATACCAGTATTATATATAAGCAATACTTCTGAAAACAAATCAATAAATCTAACTGGAAATGAGAATAGAATGTGGTAAAATATAAAGTAGTGAATTATTGCACAACAATGAAGGAGGAAGCTTTGCCATTATGAAGACTGTATCGATAGCAGAGGAACTGAAAAACAATTCTTATCCGGGACGCGGAATTATCATTGGACGGACGCCGGACGGAAAGAAGGCGGTTACGGCATACTTTATTATGGGAAGAAGCGAGAACAGCCGCAACCGTGTGTTTGTAGAAGAAGGTGAGGGCATCCGCACACAGGCATTTGATCCGGCGAAGCTGGAAGATCCGAGTCTGATTATCTATGCACCGGTCCGTGTGCTGGGAAATAAAACGATCGTGACCAACGGCGATCAGACTGATACGATTTATGAGGGAATGGATCGCCAGATGACCTTTGAGCAGTCCCTCAGAAGCCGCGAGTTTGAGCCGGATGCGCCGAACTACACACCTCGTATTTCCGGTATCCTGCATATCGAGGATGGCGGTTACAACTATGCGCTGTCGATTCTGAAATCCAACGACGGCAATCCGGATTCCTGCCATCGTTATACATATGCGTATGAGAAGCCGGTTGCAGGCGAGGGACATTTCATCCACACCTATATGCACGACGGCAATCCGCTTCCGAGCTTCGAGGGTGAGCCGAAAAAGATCGAGATTCCGGACAGCCTGGATGAGTTTGCAGCGACACTCTGGGAGAATCTGAACCCGGATAATAAGGTATCTCTGTTTGTGCGCTATATTGATATTGCGACCAGAGAGACACAGACGAAGATCATTAACAAAAATAAGTAGGAACAGACTGGAAAATAGTTAAAAAAGTCAAAAACCGTCTGAAAATGAAAACAGGTCAGAAACAAAATTGTTTATCTCAGTCGAGAAGACTCCCACCTCATCAGGTGGTAAGTAATAGCAAGTTTGTCTCAGTGGGAGTCCATTCTCCGACTGAGATAAACGCTCCGCGAGGATGCGCAGTGATTCTGTAAAGAATATGTCAGCTTCGCTGACCAGAATCACGCGCCAAGTCTCACGGACGTTCGACTTGAAACAGCATTTGAATCATGCGTTTAAATGGGTATACAGGAGGAATGAAGATGAACGAACTTGAGTTAAAATATGGATGCAACCCGAACCAGAAACCGTCCCGCATTTTTATGGCGGACGGCAGTGAGCTTCCGATCAAGGTACTTTGCGGCAAACCGGGATATATCAATTTCCTGGATGCGTTCAATGGCTGGCAGCTGGTAAGAGAACTGAAAGAGGCAACTGGGCTTCCGGCGGCAACTTCTTTTAAACATGTTTCGCCGGCAGGTGCAGCGGTAGGACTTCCGTTAGACGAGACGATGCGTAAGATTTACTGGGTCGATGATATGGGAGACTTATCTCCGCTTGCGTGTGCATATGCCAGAGCACGAGGTGCAGACCGCATGTCTTCCTTCGGCGATTTTATTTCTCTGTCGGATGTCTGCGATGCAGATACGGCGCGCATCATCAAGAGAGAAGTATCGGATGGCGTGATTGCTCCGGGATATACCAAGGAGGCTCTGGAGATTCTGGAATCAAAGAAAAATGGCAAGTACAATGTCATTGAAATCGATCCGGATTATGTACCAGCTCCGGTGGAGCGCAAACAGGTATTTGGCGTGACCTTTGAGCAGGGTAGAAATAATCTGGCAATCAACCGTGAGCTACTGGAGAATATCGTGACTGAGAATAAAGAGCTGCCGGATAACGCGAAGATCGACATGATCGTATCTTTGATTACCCTGAAATATACACAGTCCAACTCTGTCTGCTACGTGAAGGATGGACAGGCGATCGGTATCGGCGCAGGTCAGCAGTCCCGTGTACATTGTACCCGTCTGGCAGGTCAGAAAGCCGACAACTGGTATCTGCGCCAATCTCCGCAGGTGTTAAATCTTCAGTTTGTGGATGGAATCAAGCGTGCAGACCGCGACAATGCGATCGATGTTTATATCGGAGAAGAATATATGGATGTGCTGGAAGAGGGCGCATGGCAGAAAATTTTCAAGGTAAAACCGCCGGTATTTACCCGTGAGGAAAAACGCGCATGGCTGGACGGCATGAAGGGTGTAACCATTGGTTCTGATGCATTCTTCCCATTTGGCGACAACATTGAGCGCGCGCACAAGAGCGGCGTTCAGTACATCGCACAGCCGGGCGGATCGGTTCGTGATGACAATGTAATCGAGGTTTGCAATAAATATGGCATTGTAATGGCATTTACGGGAATCCGTCTGTTCCATCATTAATGAAAAAGGGCGTGTGAAAAAACGAGAGTTTTTTCACACGCCCTTTTTATTTCGAAATAAAGTGGCTATGATTTCTTATATTTTGCCTCATAATCCCGCAGGCTTACAAGCGCTTCTTTCGACATCGGAATCAGCGCGATCAGGTTGAAGACGGTCATCAGACCGACACCGACATCACCGAGATCCCAGACAAAGGTGTAGGCGGTCAGTCCGCCGACAAACATCATGATCAGGGCGAGAATCTTGTACGCCGTCTGGGCGGCCCAGGTGTCTCCGAAGAGGTAGCTCACATTGGAGCGGGCGTAGAAGAGGATGCCGATGAAGGTAGTGAAACTGAACAGCCACAGGATTACGGCTATGAAAATGACGCCTAATTCCCCGAAATGCCAGCTCATTGCCGCCTGCAGCAGATCCATGCCCTCCAGACCGGAGATTTTATCAGCCGGGACCAGCAGCATGATCATGGCTGTACAGGTGCAGAGAAGCGTGTCGATGAAAACGCCCATCGCCTGCATCAGTCCGACTTTGGCAGGATGGGAGGTTTCTGCCGTCGCTGCCGCACACGGGGCGGAACCGCTTCCTGCTTCATTGGAGAAAAGTCCCCGTTTGACACCGTTCATCAATACGGCGCCGAAGCCGCCTGCGATTGCCTGGCGCAGACCGAGTGCTTCCTCAAAAACGCGGGCAAAAACGCCTGGAAGCTGGCGGAAGTTCACGATAATTAAAAACAGGGTCAGGATAATGTAAATGCCTGCCATGATCGGAACCAGCAGATCCAGAACCCTGACGGAGGCATTTTTCCGAAGAACGATGACTGCCGCAAGGAGAACTAAAAACAAGCATGAGTAGATCGGCGGGATGCCGAATGCATTCTTAAAAGAAGAGGTCACGGAATTACTGATGACCTGGCTGATACCGCACCAGCAGATCAGACCGGAGAGCGCAAACAGTACGGAGAGAAGATTTTTCTTCGAAACCGGCGTGCCCTGTTTCTGGCGTTTGCTGTTGATCCAGTCGTGAATGTAGTAAGCAGGACCGCCGCGGTAACCGCCGTAGAGCGGATCCGGCTGTTTGTGAAGCTGGGCTAAGGTCGCCTCGATGAAAGCGGTTGCCGAACCGAGCAGCGCGGTTACCCACATCCAGAACAACGCACCGGCGCCTCCGGCGGAGAGAGCGGCAACGATACCGACAAGATTTCCCATACCGACGCGGGTCGCAGTTGACACGATCAGTGCCTGGAGTGCGGAGAGAGAGCCACCTTTGTGTCCGGTTTCGGCCTTTTCCAGCAGCGCGCGCAGCATATCCGGAAGCATTCGGATCTGCAGGAACCGCGTCCGGATAGTACAGAAGATACCGGTCGGGACGAGCAGAAGAACCAGAAGCGGCAGGTTGATGGTTGTTCCGCCAGGAAGCGGCAGATGAATCCAGTCACCCCAGAGGAAATAGTAGGTTTTTTCGATTAAATTGATAATTGTATTCATGTTTTCACCCCAAAATTTTATATAGTAAAGGTGCGCCCGCAGGTGCTTGACGATTGATTGAAAGATAGTTATAATGAGTGGCAGGGAGTTTTCAGACTCTCAGTATCATAAGGAAAAGGAGAATTCATATGCAGTACGCAATTGCACATTTAGATCCGAATGAGGACAATCCTTCCATGGAAGAGAATCCATGCATTAATGTTGATTTTGAAAACGAAGAGGAATCATGTCTGGAAGCTGCAACCATGATGATGGATGAAGGCTACAAGATGGTAACTCCATTTTTCATTGAGGATGGCGGCAAAGCGGGCACATACTCCTGGGAGTATGTCAATGCCCATCTGGTTGTCCGTACCAAATAATGTTTCACGTTGTTGTTTAAAACTGTATTGTTTTAAAGTGTGTGAGACTTAAAATGCCGGAAAGAGAAGATCTTTCCGGTTTTTTATATTTACATGTTAGCTGTCCTTGCACGTTTATAATAACTATTTCTTGAATATGTAATTAAATCTACTTATTTATATTCCGTATTGTACCGCACAGTTGAGGAAAGTGCAAGGGGAAAATGAGGGATTGTTACTGGAATTTTAAATAAAGATAAATAGTAATAAGTTGAAAGTCGGGTGTAAATCTCCTATAATGGACAGAAGAATCTTCAGGCAGAAAATGGCATACAGGGAGGCAGATGGAGACGGAAAAGAAACAGACAGATGAAAAAAAGGAACTTCGAACCGGATTTACGACCGGAACCTGCGCGGCGGCGTGTACGCGGGCGGCGGTGTTGTTTCTCTGCACAGGGGAAGCACCTGCGGCGGCAGAGACAGTGACACCTTCCGGCGTCCGGGCGATTCTGCCGATTGTCCGGGCAGAGCGGGAGGAAGATAGCGCAGTATGCGGTGTACAGAAGGACTCCGGTGACGATCCGGATGTGACGAATGGGACATTGGTTTGTGCACGGGCCGTTCTGGCTTGTCATGATAGCATAACTGAAAGCGGTTACACAGACCCGGCGTATCCGGGAATTGAGGTAACCGGCGGCGAGGGCATCGGCATGGTGACGCGGGACGGTCTTTCGTGTCCAGTGGGGCATTACGCGATCAACCCGGTACCGCGGACGGCTATTTTCCGGGAGGCGGCTCTGGCACGCCGGGAGGCGGGCATGCCGGAGTTACCTTTGCGGATTGAGATTTCTATCCCTTCCGGGCGGGAGCTGGCGGAGAAAACGTTTAACCCGCATCTGGGGATCATCGGTGGTATCTCGGTGCTTGGAACAACTGGGATTGTGAACCCGATGAGTGAGGCAGCATTGGTTGAGACGATCCGGCTGGATATCCGGGTGCACGCCCAGGAGGATGTTTCGCTGCTGGCAGTGGCGCCAGGCAATTATGGAGAACGATTTTTAAAAGAAGAAACCGGGCTTTCGATGGAAAATTTCATCAAGTGCAGTAATTTTATCGGGACCAGCTTTAAAATGCTTTCACAGGAAGGAATTCACCAGGCGCTTTTGGCAGGGCATGTTGGAAAACTGGTCAAAGTGGCAGGTGGTGTGATGAATACACATTCCCGGTATGGTGACAGACGGATGGAGATTTTGTCTGCATGCGCGCGAACCGTTGGATTTCCGGAGGCAGATGCCCTGCTGCCGATGAATACGACTGAGGAAGCGGCAGATTTCCTATATGAACATGGATATCTGAAACAGGTCATGGAGCAGGTGGCGAATCAGGTCAAAGCGGTATTGGAAGAAGAGAGCGGCGTTCAGACGGAGGTAATGCTATTTTCAAGCAATTATGGACTGATGGCGCGGACAGCTGGGGCGGATGCGTATGTGCGGGAGCTGCTGGAGATGGAGAGAGGCATGGAAGTAATGATAGATAGAAGAATCATAAATTACGAAAAGTTGAGATTCGAATATTAAATAAAAAAGGAGAAATCACATATATGGTATATTTCGTCGGAGCAGGTTCGGGAGCGCCAGATTTAATCACAGTGCGGGGAGCACGCCTTTTGAATCAGGCAGACCAGATTATTTACGCAGGTTCTCTGGTCAATCCAGAGCTTTTGGATTATAAAAAAGAATCAGCCGTTGTCTATGACAGTGCGAAAATGACGCTGGAAGAAGTGGTCGAAAAGATCCAAGAAGCGGAATCGACGGGTAAGATGACGGTGCGGCTTCACACGGGCGACCCCTGCGTGTATGGTGCGATCCGGGAACAGATGGACGAGCTGGACAAGTTAAATATCTCTTATAAGGTATGCCCGGGCGTCAGCTCTTTCTGCGGCGCGGCATCTGCATTGAATCTGGAATATACCTTGCCGGGCGTTTCGCAGAGCGTGATTATCACCCGGATGGCGGGGCGGACGCCGGTGCCGGAGAGGGAGAGCATCGCGTCGTTTGCAGCGCATCATGCGACTATGGTTATATTTTTAAGCACGGGAATGCTGAAGAAGCTTTCGGAAGAGCTGATAAAGGGCGGATATGAGGCGGACACGCCGGCGGCGATCGTGTACAAAGCGACCTGGCCGGATGAAAAGCGGGTTGTCTGCACGGTTGCCACGCTTGCAGAGGCGGCAGAGCGGGAAAATATCAAAAAAACAGCTCTGATTATCGTCGGGGATGTGACTGCCCAGGCGGGATACGAGCGTTCACGTTTATATGCGCCAGAATTCACAACTGAATTCCGTCAGGGGACGGATGGTTTTGTATATGAGTAATAGAAAGGGATTGTTATAAATGGAGCAGTTGAAACTTCGGGTCAGGAACGGTATCTGCATTTGCTTTACTGCACAGGGAAAAGAGACGGCGACGCGCCTGCTGGAGAAATTAAGCCAGCAGATGGAAGAGGCGTTTGACTTTTTAGATTATACAGGATCCGAACATTCGAAACCGCTGAAACAGGTGGTCAAGGAAGCATTTCAGGAGAAGGAAGCAATTTTGTTTGTCGGGGCGGCGGGGATTGCAGTCCGTTTGATTGCGCCGTGGGTGCAGGATAAGCTGAAAGATCCGGCGGTGCTGGTGATCGATGAGCAGGGACGTTATGCGATCCCGATTTTGTCTGGACATGTGGGCGGATGCAATGAACTGGCAGAGGCAGCGGCGCAGATTCTGGGGGCAGAACCGGTAATTACGACGGCAACGGATCTGCGGCAGGCATTTGCAGTTGATGTATTTGCAGCGGAAAATGAGCTGGTGATTAGTGATCGGGAACTAGCGAAACAAATCTCCGCGGCGGAGCTGCGCGGTGAAAAAATTGGCTTTTTCAGTGATTATCCAGTAGATGGAATCGTTCCGGCAGAGATTACTCCGGGCGTATGGCAGAAGGAAAACATCTATGTGACGCTGAAACAGGGCGGATGCCCGAAAAATGCCCCAGCGTCTCTGGTGCGCCGGGATATGGTGATTGGGCTGCAGGAGAAGAAGGAACAGCGGGATGCAGTCAAAGCAGCGGCGGTAGTGGCAGTGGAAACCGGCGATTCGGCGAAGGCGGCTGAGATAGATATGTCTGTCGGAAAATCCGATATAGGATCGCCTGGGCAGAAAAGTGAGCAGAAGAAAGAGCAAAGTTATGAGTCGGAAAATGAATCAGGTACGCCGGAACTTCTGCGCCTGTATCCGCGAACGGTTGTTCTTGGAATGGGATGCCGCCGGGATTCGTCCCTGAATGCTGTCCGGGAGATGGCAAGAGTGGCACTTTCTCGGGCGATGATTGATAAAAGTGCGGTGCGGGCGATTGCAACGGTGGATCGGAAGAAAAATGAGATGGCATTTCTGGCGCTTGCGAAGGAGTGGGATGTGGAACTGTGGAGTTTTACCCCGGAAGAGCTGGAAAGTGTCGGTACGAAGTTTGCAGAATCGCCGTTTGTGCGGAAGACAGTAGGGGTAGGAAATGTTTGTGAGCGTGCAGCCGTCATGGGGGTGCGCCGGATTTACCGGGAACGGGAGATGGATGAGAAAAATCTGCCTGCGATCGATCTGAGAGTACAGAAAATGGCGTTTAACGGTGTGACGGCAGCAGTAGCGGTTCCGGCATCGGAGCAAGTAAGGAGGCAGCAGTGGAAGAAAAAAAATTATACGTGATCGGAATTGGACCGGGGGCGAGAGAACAGATGACGGTCCGGGCAGACCGCATTTTACGGGAAAGCCAGGTGATCATCGGTTATACGGTATACGTGGACCTGGTAAAAGAATTTTATCCACAGGCGGAATTTCTGACAACGCCGATGCGCCAGGAAAAGGAACGCTGTGAGATGGCATTAAAAGCGGCGCAGGATGGTCGGAAAACAGCAATGATCTGCAGTGGGGACAGCGGCGTCTATGGCATGGCGGGGCTGGTGCTGCAGATGGCAGAGGCGTACCCGGATGTGAACGTGGAAGTAATTCCAGGAGTGACGGCAGCGCTGGGAGGCGGAGCCATTCTCGGTGCACCGTTGGGACATGATTTTGCGGTGATCAGCCTGAGTGACCTTCTGACGCCGATGGAAGTGATCGAAAAAAGGCTGCGTGCAGCGGCGGAAGCAGATTTTATTATCTGCCTCTACAATCCATCCAGCCGGAAACGCCACGATTATCTGGAGCGTGCCTGCCGGATTCTTTTAGAGTATAAAAGTGGTGAGACTGCCTGCGGATATGTACAGAATATTGGCCGCGAGGGCGAGGCGGTGCACCTTCTGACACTGGCAGAACTGGAAAAGACGCAGGTGGATATGTTTACGACCGTATTTATTGGAAATAAGGAAACGCAGATGTTAAATGGATGTCTGGTGACACCGAGGGGATACCGCGATGTGTAAAATATGGATATTTGGAGGAACGACAGAAGGGCGCCTGCTGGCGGAATATTGCAGCCGGGAAAAGATTGAGGCGTGGGTCAGCGTGGCTTCGGAGTATGGAGAGGAGCTTTTGCAGGAGGAACTGATGGAGTCTGGGAATGCAGGGAATCCAGATTTGAACCATAATACTTGCCTTGCAAAGAAAAACTTGAAAACGGTTCAGGCATCCTCAGTGATAAAAGTCTTACGTGGACGGATGGATCGTTACCAGATGGAAGAATTTATCCGAAACCAGGGGATTCATCTTGTGATCGATGCAACACATCCGCATGCCAGACTTGTTTCAGAAGAAATCCAGGAAGCGTGCGGACGGACCGGTGTCCGCCTGGAACGGTGCCTGCGCGCAGAGGGCGAACAAAACAAAGCACGAGATTGGGTCGAGGTTGATTCCATTCAGGAGGCAGTGTCATTTCTTTCTTCTGTTTCCGGCGTGATTTTTGCCACAACCGGCAGTAAAGAACTGGAAGTCCTGTGCCAGATACCAGATTATCAAAAACGGGTGTATGCGAGAGTGCTTCCAACTTCGAATGTTTTGAAGAAATGTGAAAAATTGGGGATAACTGGCAGCCATCTGATCGCGATGCAGGGACCTTTTTCCACCGAAATGAATACGCTATTTCTCCGACAGACAAAAGCGGAGTGGCTATTGACGAAAGATTCCGGGCGTGCGGGTGGATTTCAGGAAAAGGTGGAAGCGGCGCGTGAAAATGGAACCAGAGTGGTTGTGATCCGCAGACCGGAGGAGGATGGTATTTCGCTGGAAGAGGCGATGGAGGTGCTGAAGAAGGCGGATGAGGGGAAGGTTGGAGAGTTAAAAACACATTTGATTCTGGCGGGAATTGGCATGGGACAGCCGTCCCAGATGACAGGGGAAGTCCTTCGGGCAATTCGAGAGAGTGACGCCTTGATTGGCGCGGGGCGTATGCTGGAATCCGCGGAGAGAGCGCTGCAGAATGATTTGCTGATTAGCAAGGAAGGAAAAACTGAAAACAGACAGGAATCAGCGGCTGCGGTGGAAAAAGAAAGGAAGTGCTATAAAGCATATCTTCCTGACGATGTGATACAGATTGTATCGAAGCATCCGGAATGGAAGCAGGCGGTCATCCTGTATTCGGGTGATACCGGCTTTTTCAGCGGGGCATCCAGGATGGCAGAGCGGTTGCGGGAAGCTGGTTATCCATTTACCGTCTATCCGGGTACATCCTGTGTCAGTTATCTGGCGGCACGCCTGGGGACGCACTGGGAAGATGCGGCGATTTATTCCGCACATGGAAGAGAATTGTCTGTCGATCGGGTGATGAAACGTCTGTGTGATCCAGAAGAACCGGCTAAGCGTGCGTTTATCCTCATGGGCGGCAAAAATGGAGCTGGACAGTTTTGTGAACGTCTGACACAGGCGGGATATGGAAATGTACAGGTGACGGTTGGTGAAAGCTTATCGTACCCGGAAGAGCAGATCCGGAGGGGAACCGCGGAAGAAATGAAAAAATTGGAGTTTGCGGATTTGAGCTTGATGCTGCTGGAAGTCACGGATGAAATAAAGCGTGGGCAGAACGAAGAGGAAAAGATTACAGATGGTAACAATACAGAAACAAAAAATGTAGAGAAGTTGATATATGAACAGAAAATGGTGTCAGAAAAAATGCCATCCGATGTTCGAGTAACAGAATCATATAAAAATGATGCAGATAAACTTTTGCCACATGAGGCTTCTGTCAGAGCATGTCCACGAATCATGCTTGCCGCCCCAAAAAGCGGCAGTGGAAAAACTCTTTTGACCTGCGGACTGCTTGAAATCCTTCGCCGCCGCGGTCTGAATCCGATCGCGTGCAAATGTGGACCGGACTATATCGATCCAATGTTTCACCGCTATGTGCTCGGCATTCCCGGGCGAAATCTCGATAGCTTTTTTCTGCCACCGGAAGGCGTGCGGGAGGTCCTGGCGGATGCAGTGCGGGAAGAACAGGCGGGAATCGCAGTTTTAGAGGGTGTCATGGGCTATTATGACGGCTTGGGCGGAACAGAAACGTCCGCCAGCAGCTGGGAGATTGCAGAGATCACAGACACGCCGGCGATTCTGGTGCTGGACTGTAAGGGCGCATCGTTGTCGGCGGCAGCAATGGCATCTGGATTTTTACATTTCCGGAAAAAAAGCCATATTGCCGGAGTGATTTTGAACCGGGTTTCTTCGATGTATTATGAGCGGCTGGCAGCAGCCGTGGAGGAGGCGTCGGGGCTTCCGGTGCTTGGTTATCTGCCGGAATCCGAGGAATACCGCATGGAAAGCCGCCATCTGGGACTTTTTCTGCCGGGTGAGATCGATCGGCTGCGCGAGCGGATCGGGCGATTGGCAGATCAGATGGAAAAGTCGATCGCGGTGGAGCGGGTGCTGGAAGTGGCAGGGATGCTGCCATTGAGGATAGAAAACAAAGAGAAAGAAAAAGCAGAAAACGAATCAATGGAGGCGGAAAGTATAGCGAAATTTCCAGCATGTCAAGAGCAAAAAGTCATCTCGCGCGTCCGCATCGGTGTTGCCCGTGACGAGGCATTCTGCTTTTACTATCAGGAAAATTTCCGCCTTCTGGAACAGATGGGGGCGGAGCTGGTTTATTTCAGTCCACTGAGGGATAAAAAAATCCCGGACAGAGTGGATGGGCTTTTATTTGGCGGCGGTTATCCGGAGAATTATGCACGGGAGCTGGCAAAGAACGCGGCGATGCGTGAGAGTATCCGGCGGTCGATTGCGGCGGGAATGCCGTTTCTGGCGGAATGCGGTGGATTTTTATATTTACACCGTACGCTTGAAGGAAGCGATGGAAAACACTGGGAAATGGCTGGCGTTTATCCATTTGACGCTTACCGGACGAACCGCCTGCGCCGGTTTGGCTATGTGCGTCTGCTGACCTCATCCGGTCAGGAAATTCACGGGCATGAGTTCCATTACTGGGAGAGCGAAGATCCGGGCACCGACTGGGAGGCAGTCAAACCGACCGGAAACCGAAGCTGGCGCTGCATCCATGAAAAGGGAGGACAGATTGGCGGATTTCCGCATCTCTATTATGCATCCTGTCCAGATTTTTTGCGAAAATGGCTGGATGTATGTGCCAAAGGGAGTCAGAAAAAATATATCAATTGAGTGAATTTATATGAGAATCTAGAAAATGGGGAGTAGCAAATGCGAGATGAATGGTTTATCCGGGGCAAGGTCCCGATGACGAAGAGTGAGGTGCGGACCGTGTCATTGTCCAAGCTGGAATTGTATGAGGACTGTGAGTTCTGGGACATTGGCGCGGGAACGGGTTCTGTCAGTGTGGAAGCGGCGGTAAGCTGTCCGGGGATTCATGTGTGTGCGTTTGAATATAAGGAAGAGGCGGTTGAACTGATCCGGGCAAATTGTGAGAAAGCCAGAACAGAAGCGGTCACGATCGTGCCGGGAAAGGCGCCGGAGACATTTGCACAGGTAAGTGTTCACCGACCGGATCGGGCATTTATCGGGGGAACAACCGGACAGATGCGCGAGATTCTGGATGAATTGTTCCGATTGAATCCAAATATCCGGATTGTGATCAACCTGATTGCGCTGGAGTCTCTGACAGTGCTTATGAGTTACCTGAAAGAGCGCGGGATAGAGGCGGAGATTCTGTCCATGCAGATTGCAAAAGCGGAGAAGATTGGTTCCAGTCATTTGATGAAAGGGCAGAATCCGATCTATATCATATCACTGGGAGGAAATGAAGCGTGAAGAAAATGATTCAGCCAGAGGCATTAAAAGTGGGCGCGAATCGTATAAGCGCGAACGATGCAAGGAGTGTAAAATTAGATTTTGCACCAATGGAGGGAATCACGGGATACGTATTCCGGCAGGCGCATGCAGTCATTTATGGGGGCGTTGACCGGTATTACAGTCCGTTCATTGCACCAGGTTCCAGCCATAAGCTGACATCCAGGGAGAGGAACGATATTCTTCCAGAGCATAATCAGGGATTATGCCTGATCCCGCAGATTCTGACGCATTCGGCGGAAGATTTTCTGTGGGTTTGCGAGGAACTGGCGGAGTATGGATATAGGACGGTTAATCTGAACCTGGGCTGTCCGTCGGGGACGGTGGTTACGAAGAAAAAGGGCGCGGGATTTTTAGCCGAGCCGGAAGATTTGAGCTTGTTTCTGGAGGAAGTCTGCAACGGATTGGAAAAAATCCACGCTGCGGATGGAAAGCCGGTGCGTTTGTCGATCAAAACCCGGATCGGCATGAAAGAAGCGTCTGAATTTCCACGCCTGCTCGCAATCTATAATCACTATCCGCTGGAAGAACTGATTGTACACCCGAGAGTGCGCGAGGACTATTATAAGGGGAAAATACGGATGGAGTCATTTGCGTATGCGCTGGAGCAGAGCCGCTGCTCGGTCAGCTATAATGGAAATCTTCTTTCGGCGGCGGATGCGTCTGCGCTCATGGAAGAAATTGTAGGACAAGATGAACCGTCTGACAAAGGCGAAATGCAGAAAAAAACGAAATTAGCCGCGTTGATGTTTGGGCGAGGGGCGGTTGCAAGTCCGTGGATTTTTGGAGAGGTGTGGAATCTGCCATCCTCGACTCATCTCCAATCCTTCCAGCAATTCCACGATCGCCTCCTGACCGGTTATGCAGAAATCATGTCCGGCGACCGGAATACTTTGTTTAAAATGAAGGAACTCTGGTACTATTTCCAGTGCCATTTTCCGGGATGTGAAAAAGAATTGAAGAGGATTAAGAAGGCACAGAAGCTGTCTGACTACCGGGCTGCTGTTCAGGCGATGTTTGCGAGCGGGCGGTTTGTGGAAGATGGTTTTCGCAACCCGGCACCATAGGAGTGATACCGGGCTGTCCTGTAACCATCCTCTCATTCAGGCAGTACAGTGTTGCGAATATCAGATTTTACACAGATTTTACATTTCCTGCTGGTTATTTTTACATTTATTTGATATAGTGAAGACATACTATGTGTAAAGATCAAAAGATGATGGGAGAATATGTATGTCTATTAGTACTTTGGGAACACTCTTTCAGTTCATTGGAGGACTGGGAATGTTCCTGTATGGAATGGAGTCGATGGCGGATGGTCTGCAGAAGTTTGCGGGCAACCGTTTACAACGTGTGCTTGAGATCCTGACTTCGAACCGCTTGCTGGGCGTGCTGGTGGGCGCGGGCGTTACCGCGATCATCCAGAGTAGTTCCGCGACGACGGTTATGGTCGTTGGTTTCGTAAATGCCGGAATTATCAATCTTCTGCAGGCGACCGGCATCATCATGGGTGCCAACATTGGTACGACTGTGACGAGCTGGATTGTGTCGATGAGTGAGTGGGGCGAGGTGTTAAAGCCAGAGTTCTTTGCACCGGTTCTCTTCGGTATCGGCGCATTCATCACGATGTTTGCTAAGAGCCACAAGAAAAAAGAGGGTGCCGAAGTCCTGATCGGTTTTGCACTCCTGTTTATCGGTCTTTCTTTCATGTCCGGTTCGATTGAGCCGTACCGGGATGCGCCGATCTTCTCCGAGTCCTTCCGGGTACTGGGACAGAATCCGCTTTTAGGTGTTTTAGTCGGTCTGGCAGTTACCGCAATCATCCAGAGTAGTTCCGCGTCCGTCGGTATTTTACAGATGCTGGCGATCAACGGCATGGTAAACTGGCAGTCGGCAGTTTTTATCACATTGGGACAGAATATTGGTACCTGTGCGACTGCGCTGTTATCCTGTATCGGTACGACCCGTACGGCAAAGCGTGCGGCGGTCATTCATCTTCTGTTCAACGTGACAGGTGCAGTTGTATTTGGTGTTGCTTTATACATCGTGTTTATGATGAATCCGGAACTTGCGATGACGCGTGCGGACAGTGTGGGAATCTCGATTTTCCATACGGTATTTAACGTTGTCAACACCTGTATTATGTTCCCGTTTGCCGGTTTCCTGGTAAAGGCATCGGATGTGATTGTTCCGAAACCGAAGGAGACAGAGAAAGAGTGGTCGGCAAACAGTGTCGAGACCGAGATGATCCGTCACTTAGACGACCGTATCCTCGAAACTCCGTCCTTTGCGATTGAGACGGCGTGCAACGAGGTTGTCAACATGGGCAAGGTAGCGGTTGCCAACCTGAAAATAGCGACAGCAGCCTTAGTAGATGCAGATGATAATTTCTGTGAACAGGTATTTGAAAATGAAGAGACGATCGACCGCATGGAGAAAATGCTGACCGAGTATCTCTTAAAGATCAACAACCTCTCCTTGAATGATGAACAGCATCTTCTCGTTAAGAATATGTATTATACAATCGGTGATCTTGAACGTGTCGGTGACCACTGTGAAAACTTAGCAGAGCTTGCCAAGAAACGGATTGAGAATGTGAATATTGATTTCTCGGATCTGGCGCTGAAAGAGCTGCGGACGATTGCAGATGCAACGCTTAAATCGGTCGAGGCGTCCGTGGAGGCGCGTCAGGCGCATGACATGCAGAAAGTACGTCAGACTGCCCGCTGGGAGGAAGAGGTTGACAATATGGAGGAGGAGATGCGCGAGAGCCATATGAACCGTCTTTCCAATGGAGAATGCAAGATTGAGGGCGGTGTTATCTTCCTGGATGCACTGGCAAATTATGAGAGAATCGCGGATCATGCCAAGAATGTAGCTGGCTACGTAAAGGAAGAGATGCAGTAATGAAATATCGGATATATGTGATTGAGGATGATGAAAATATCCGGAATCTGATCTGCGTGGCACTGGAAAACTTTGGTTACTGCGCCAGCGGATTTGAGACGGCAGAGGAAGCGCTTGACAACCTCTCGGCCCTGCTCCGGAGAGGCAGGGAGGCGCAGCGGGAGTATCCGGCGATGTTTGTATTCGACTGGATGCTGCCGGGGATGGACGGCATGGCGGCGATCCGCAAGATCCGGGAGATGCCGGACTTTTCCGCAGCCCCGGTCCTGATGCTGACGGCAAAGGATCGTGAGATGGATATTGTACAGGGACTTGACAACGGTGCTGACGACTACATGACGAAACCGTTTGGTATTCTGGAGCTTTCGGCGCGCGTCAGAAACCTTTTAAAGCGGGTGGAACCTGCAAAAGAGGAGGTTTCCAGCCTGACGATCGGTGAAGTCAGCATCAACCGGGAGACGCGAGAGGTGATTGCCTGCGGCGACCGGACGGAGCTGACGCTCAAAGAATTTGAACTTTTAACATATCTCATGGAACATATCAACCGGGTGGTGACGCGCGACGAGCTTCTCGATCATATCTGGGGCTATGACTATGATGGGGAGACGAGAACGCTGGACATGCACATCAAGACACTCCGGCAGAAGCTGCATGATGCCGGAGCCCAGATCAAGACAGTGCGCGGCGTGGGCTATCGGTTTTTAAAGGAAAAAGAAGCGGGAAAGTGATGAAACGATGCGAAAAGCGATTTTGACGAAATTTATTCATCTGTTATTCCTGGCGCTGGTTCTGAATACATTTATCGCTCTGGTGGTTACCAGCAGTGTATTGCTCAAACGGTCAAGGGAGGACATGCATTTTGCATTGGAATCCGTTGACCGTATGTTGGATTATACGGGGAATGTGGAAGAACAGCTGATGGATTTGAGCGACCTTACGAACGACAATAATAGCCGTTATACGCTGATCCGGATGGATGGCACGGTGGTGGCTGATACGGAAGTAGCGCAGGTGAATCAGATGGAAAATCATCTGGAGCGCAAGGAAGTGAAGGATGCGCTGGCGACGGGCTATGGATATTCGGTGCGCCGTTCCGGAACGTTAGGAATGCAGATGGCGTACGCGGCGATCCGTTCATCGGACGGCAAATACATACTGCGCCTTTCTGCCTGTTCAACCGGTTTGGGTGAATATATCCTGATGTTGATTCCGGCCGCTTTTTTGAGCTTTGGAATAGCTTTTTTTGCATCGGCAATGGAGGCGGAACGGTTTTCCCAGTCAATCACGCGTCCTTTGCAGGAAATTTCCAGCGAAATGGTGCGGATGGATGACGACTACACGCGTTTTCAGTTTGAAAAATGCCCGTATGAGGAGATCAATGTCATCGCGGACACGACGACGCGGATGTCCCGGAATATGAAGAAATATCTGGAGCGCATTGAGAAAGAAAAACAGATCCGGCAGGAGTTTTTCAGCAATGCATCGCATGAGCTGAAAACACCGATCACTTCGATCCGCGGTTATGTCGAGCTTTTGGAAAGCGGCATGGCACAGGATCCGGACACGGCACATGATTTTCTGGGACGCATAAAAAAAGAGGCAATGCGGATGACGAACCTGGTGGATGATATTTTGATGATCTCCCGTCTGGAATCGCGCGGTGCGAAAGCAGATATTGTGACAATCCGCACGGTGGAACTGCTGGAGGACAGCCTGTCTTCGATTGCCGCGCAGGCGGCGTCCCGCGGCATCACAGTCCATAAAGAGTGCGAGAATTTCACAATTCGTGCCGATCTGCGCCAGGTGCAGGAGCTGTTTAACAATCTGTTGACAAACGCGGTCAAGTATAACAACGAGGGCGGCGAAATCTGGGTGCAGGTCAAGCACTGGGGCGCGGATATGATACTGACGGTCCGCGACACCGGCGTCGGCATCCCGGCGGAGAGCCAGAGCCGTATTTTTGAGCGGTTTTACCGGGTGGATAAAGGGCGCAGCCGCAAACAGGGCGGCACCGGGCTTGGTCTTTCGATCGTCAAGCATATCGTGAATTTTTATCATGGAAGCGTGAAGGTAGAGTCGGAAGTCGGAAAAGGTTCAACGTTTACGGTGAAACTGCAGATTGCGGAAGCAAAATAAAAAAGAGTCAACCTGAATTCCCTAAAAAACAGCGGAATTTTAGGTTGACTCTTTTTGGAGTTTGTAGTATGATTGCTTTAAAGCGTAACAGTTCAGCTCTTTAAAGTGAAAAATAAATCATGGTTTGATGCATAAGAGGAAAATCTGTTACATACGTTGAAAAGGTTCAGGAGGATGATATTATGAGAAAGACAAAGAAATTAGCAGCCCTGATGCTGGCTGGCGCGATGGCGGCATCCCTAGCAGCCTGCGGAGGACAGACAGCAAGTACGGACACGACAGCAGCGGAGTCCGCAGACGGAGAAGAAAGCAAAGAGGCAGAGCAGACAGCAGACGGCGAGACTTATAAGATTGGCGTATTACAGCTGACCCAGCATGTGGCACTGGATAAGACCAATGAGGGCTTCGTGGCAGCGCTGGACGATGCAGGCATCAAATACGAGATCGACCAGCAGAATGCAGCTGGCGAGCAGTCTGCATGCCAGACGATCGCAGAGAAACTGGTCAACGATAAAGATGATTTGATTTTTGCAATCGCAACCCCGGCAGCACAGGCAGTTGCAGGTGTGACGGATTCGATTCCGATTCTTGTCAGCGCTGTTACCGATCCGGCGGCTTCCGGTCTGGTAGAGAGCAACGAGGTTCCGGGCGGCAACGTATCGGGTACTTCTGATCTGACTCCGGTTAAAGAGCAGATTGACCTGATGCAGCAGATTATTCCAGATGTAAAGAAGGTCGGACTTCTGTATTGCAGCGCGGAGGCAAACTCCGTTCTTCAGATTGATATGGCGAAAGAAGCACTCGACACAGCCGGTATTGAGTATGAAGATTACACCGTTTCCAATTCCAATGAGATTCCTACCGTTGTAGAATCTATGGTTGGCAATGTAGACTGCGTATACACACCGACCGACAACATGATCGCAGCTGGTATGGCGACCGTAACGATGGTAACAAATGAGAATAAACTTCCGGTTATCTGCGGCGAGAAGGGCATGGTAGATGCAGGCGGTCTTGCTACTTACGGTATTGATTACTACCAGTTAGGCTACATGACCGGTGAGCAGGCCGTTAAAATTCTGACTGAGGGCGCCGATATTTCTAAGATGCCGATCGGCTATCTGGACGCTTCCAAGTGCGAGCTGAGTGTCAATGAAGAGACAGCGCAGACGCTGGGAATCGATGTATCTGGACTCGAGAAATAAAGAGTACCAGAAAGATCTAAACTTCAAATGAGATGGACTGTCAGATCAGAAGCATATAATAAATATGCCGATCTGGCAGTCTTTACAGTTAATCAGGTGAAGAAAATACGAAACACGGGGAGGTAAAAGTTTGAGCGGTTTATTAGTATCCCTGCAGGGCGCGGTCGCACAGGGCGTTCTTTGGGGAATCATGGTATTGGGAGTTTACATTACATTCCGCCTGATGAATATCGCGGATATGACGGTAGACGGAAGTTTCGCGCTGGGTGCCTGCGTTTGTGCAGTCCTGGTAGTCAACAAAGGAGTAAATCCGGTGCTGGCACTTTTAGTTGCAGTGGCAGCCGGTGTCGTGGCTGGTGCGGTAACGGGTATTCTTCATACTGTATTTGAGATACCAGCGATTCTGGCAGGAATTCTGACCCAGATTTCCCTCTGGTCGATCAACCTCCGGATCATGGGAGGAAAGAGCAATCTGCCGCTTCTGAAAGTCAAGACACTTATCAGTGGTCTGGCTACTTCCTTCGGGATGACTCAGGCACAGGCATCGATGATCGTTGGAATTGTGCTGGCGGTGGCGGCTATTCTGTTTCTTTATTGGTTCTTCGGAACCGAGATCGGAAGTGCGATGCGTGCAACCGGTAACAACGAGGATATGGTGCGTGCGCTGGGCGTGGACACTCGTATGGCGAAGCTTTTATCCCTGATGGTTAGCAACGGCCTGGTCGCTCTCTCCGGCGCACTCGTCTGCCAGAGCCAGAAATATGGTGATGTTGGAAGTGGTACGGGTGCGATCGTCATTGGTCTGGCGGCGATCGTCATCGGCGAAGTCCTGATGGGACGATTGACCTCTTTTTATTGGAAACTGACCTCCGTGGTTGTCGGTTCGGTCATTTACTTTGTGATCCGTGCGGTTGTACTCCGCATGGGTATGGATGCAAACGACATGAAGCTGCTCTCTGCTGTCATTGTAGCACTGGCACTCTGTATTCCGGTAGCACTCGCTAAATATCGGCTGAGAAAAGATTATTCAGAAGGGGGCGAGGAGTAATGCTGACGATAACAAATGTAAAGAAAACTTTTAATAAAGGAACTGTTAATGAGAAAAAAGCCTTAAACGGTATCAACTTACACCTGGCACCGGGCGATTTCGTGACGATCATCGGCGGAAACGGTGCTGGAAAATCCACCATGTTAAATATGATCGCAGGCGTATATCCGATCGATTCTGGTAAAATCGAGATCGACGGTGTAAACATATCCAGGGAGCCAGAATACAAACGCGCTAAATATATCGGCAGAGTCTTCCAGGATCCGATGCGCGGCACCGCCGCCAATATGGAGATACAGGAAAACCTTGCCATGGCACTGCGCCGCGGCAAATCCAGAGGACTCGGCTGGGGCATCAAAAAGAATGAAAAGGACTTCTACCGTGAGGCATTGGCACAGCTCGATCTGGGGCTTCAGACCCGTATGACCAGCAAAGTGGGTTTACTCTCTGGCGGACAGCGCCAGGCGCTCACCCTTCTGATGGCAACTCTCCAGAAGCCAAAGCTCCTTCTCTTAGACGAACACACCGCCGCCCTCGATCCTAAAACAGCCCGCAAAGTCCTCGATCTTACCGAAAAGATCGTAGACGAACAAAATCTGACCGCGCTTATGGTTACCCATAACATGAAAGATGCGATTCAGATCGGCAACCGTCTGATTATGATGCACGAAGGTCGGATTATCTACGATGTAGCAGGGGAAGAGAAGAAGAATCTGCAGGTAGAAGACCTGTTAGAGAGATTTGAAAAGGTAAGCGGAGAAGAATTTGCGAATGATCGTATGATGCTTGCCAAATAAGCAGGGGTTATAAGATTTGAAGGCTTTTATCAAAATCATTAACCGATAACAGACAAAAAGTATACGGAATGAAAAGTGGGTCAACAAATTAAAAACCACGACTATAAGTGAGAAAGAATGCCCTCCGGCGGCGCGAGCGGTCGGAGGGCATTCTTTCTCACTTATAGTCGTGCATTCTCCTCTCCCATATTTCCAACTAATTCCACCTTTCACGACTTAACCATTTATCTACAACTTAACACTTCTGTAATAATTCATTTATAGAAAATTCATTTTTTCCTCCATATCCTTCCTTGGCAATTCCCTACGAATATGATAAAATAAAAATTACGTTTAAGATATTAAGTCATAATTTCAAGAAAAATCAGGAGCGATCCATATGTTAGAAGAAGAAAACAAAAAAGAAACGCAGGAGTCAGAACAGGTGCCAGCGACGGAGCGGATTCAAGAGCCGGAAGCAGTTCAGAGTCAGGAATCAGAGCCAGCTCAGGATCAGACACCAAATCCGGTCCGGGAATCCGCGGGACATTCGCGCAGGCGCCAGGGCGAAGATAAGAGTCAGAATCTGCGCTTCGGAGTGATAGCAGCAGGGGTGGTGATTGCTCTTGCAGTTGCAGCATTTGCAGGCAAGTCCCTGCTCAGCCGTCAGGCGGGAGCCGGAATTGCAAAGAATGGGGCGGCGACAGCATCAGAGCTTTCGAAGGACGAGGCATCCGAAGAGTCCAGAGCGGAGGAGATCAAAGAGAAAGAAGCAGTGGTAGCTTCTTATAAAAATCTGGGTATCGTGCAGGTGTCTGGTTATCTGAATATGCGTGAGACGGCGAGCACGGATGGCAACATCATCGGCAAGCTGATGGGCGACAGTGCGTGTGAGATCGTGGATGATTCAACCGAAGGCTGGTATCAGGTCGAATCTGGCGGTATTTCCGGTTATATCAGTTCAGAGTTTGTTCTGACCGGGGATGAGGCGAAGAAAAAAGCCTTGGAACTGGTTGAAAAGCGGGCGCTCATCACGGCAGATTCCCTGAACATCCGAAAAGAGCCGAACACGGAGTCTGAGGTTGTCGGTCAGGCATTGAAAAATGAGCGCTATGTGGTCGAGGGTGAGCCGGAGAATGGCTGGATTCAGATTTCGAGCGGTTATATTTTCACGGATTATGCAGAGATCAAATACGCACTCAATGAGGCGCGGAAGCTGGATATGCGTGCGATGGTGCTGAATTTATACAAAAATCTGGGTATTTCCAGTGTGGATAATTACTTGAATGTGCGCGATCAGCCAAGTGAGGATGGCAATATCATCGGTAAGATGACGAGCAAGTCTGCCGGAGAGATTCTGGAGACGAGCGAGGACGGCGGCTGGTATAAGATCCAGTCGGGTCCCGTCACTGGATATGTGAAGGCGGAGTATATCCTGACAGGAGATGCGGCGAAGCAGGAGGCGATGGAGGTTGCAGAACTGATGGCGATCGTTTCAACCGACCGCCTGAATGCCCGCACGGAGCCGAGCACGGATGCGCCGATCTGGACGCAGATCTCTAACAATGAGCGTTACGATGTTATAAGCCAGCAGGATGGCTGGGTCGAGATTGCGCTCGATACGACGAGTGCGTATGTGGCGACTGATTTCGTAGATGTGCGTTATGCATTGCCGGAGGCGATCCCATTTACCCCATTAAAAGAAAAGGAATCTTTGCGGACCCAGATTGTCAACTATGCGCTTCAGTTTGTCGGAAACCGTTATGTCTGGGGCGGTAATGACCCGCATTCGGGTGTGGACTGTTCTGGTTTTACAAAGTATGTATACAGCCATGTGGCGGGCGTGTCCCTGCCGCGGGTGTCCCGGGAACAGGCGCGGACGGGTACGAAGATTGATTCTTCGAAGATGCGTCCGGGCGATCTGATTTTCTATACGAATCGCAAGGGAACGGTCAACCATGTGGCGATGTACATTGGCAATGGTCAGATCGTCCATGCGGCGAGCCGGAGAAGCGGCATCAAGATTTCTACCTGGAATTACCGGAATCCGTACCGGATTGTCAATATGCTGGGAGACTGATAGGGAGAGGATAAGATGGAAGAGCAAAAGACAGAAGATTATAAAGAACGCCTGCAGAAAGTACGTCAGAGACGAAATGGCAAAGATCCGATGCACTGGTTCATGATCGGAGGCTGTGCTGTCATTGTGGTGCTGGCTCTGGTTATCATCGTGAAGCTGGCACAGGGCGGCACGTTCGGAGGTTCTGGAAACGCCCGGGTGGCATCGGCATCCGAGGCAGAGGTGCAGGAAACCGTGATCGGAGAGACGCTGCCGGAGGATGAGGAACAGGCAAAAGAGGACGAAGAAAAGAAAAATGTAGTCGAGTCCTACCAGAATCTGGGTATTGTGGATGTATCTGGTTATCTTAATATGCGTGAGAGCGCCAGTACAACCTCCGATGTCATTGGCAAACTGATGGGCGGCAGTGCGTGCGAGATTCTGGACGATTCCCAGGAAGGCTGGTATCAGATATCTTCCGGCGGTCTGGAGGGCTACATCAGTTCAGAATTTGTACAGACCGGCGAGGCGGCAAAAACAGAGGCATTTGAGCTGGTCAAGAAGATGGCGGTCATCACGACTGACAAGCTGAATATCCGGAGTGAGCCGAGTGAGGACGCGCAGGTGCTGGAACAGGCGCTGAAAAATGAGCGTTATTCCATTGTCAGCGAGCAGGACGGCTGGATTCAGATCAGCGGGGGCTATATTTCAGCGGATTATGCGGATGTGCGCTATGCGTTAAATGAGGCGCGTAAGCTGGATCTGCGGACGATGGTTCTCAACATGTATGACAATCTGGGTATTTCCAATGTCAATAACTACTTAAATATCCGTGTGGAGCCGAAGGAAGATGCGAAGATCATCGGTAAGATGACAAGCAAGTCCGGTGGTGAGATTTTGGAAACGACAGAGGATGGCGGCTGGTACAAGATCAAGTCCGGTCCGGTTACCGGCTATGTTAAATCTGAATTTATCCTGACAGGAGATGCGGCGAAGCAGGAGGCACTGCAGGTTGCACAGCTGATGGCGATTGTATCGACAGACCGTCTAAATGCCCGTACGGAACCGAACACGGACGCGCCGATCTGGACGCAGATTTCCAACAGCGAGCGGTATACGGTTATGAGCCAGCAGGATGGCTGGGTGCAGATTGCACTGGATGAGACGAGTGCCTATGTAGCGACTGAATTTGTCGATGTGCGGTATGCGTTAAATGAGGCGATCGAGTTTACACCGGTTGAGGAGACACCGGAGCCTGAGACCAAGGCGGCGAGCAGCCAGGGAGGCTCTGGAAGCAAGAGCAGCAGTAAAGGTGGTTCTAGCAGCCAGAAAGCATCTTCAAGCGGCTCCTCCAAGCGTGCGCAGATCGCAAACTACGCGACCCAGTTCCTTGGAAATCCATATGTATGGGGCGGTACAAGCTTGACAAACGGTGCGGACTGTTCTGGATTTACGATGTCGGTTATGGCGCATTTTGGTGTCAGCCTGCCGCATCATTCGGGTTCTCAGGCGGGAGCAGGAAGAAGTATCAGTTCCTCCCAGATGCGTCCGGGCGATCTGATCTTCTATACAAACAGCGGCGGAACAATCAATCATGTAGCACTCTATATTGGCGGCGGACGCGTGTGCCATGCGTCGAATGCAAGGTCCGGTATCAAGATTTCCACCTGGAATTATCGTACCCCGGCGAAGATCGTCAACGTATTGGGCGATTAATTTCATGAAAAGTTAATAAAAATTATTTGAAAGAGAGCAGGGAGAAAAGGCAGCTTTTCCCAGCTCTCTTTTTCTGTTTCATAGGAAATTGTGTCCTATGAAATAAAAAACGCTCCGCGGGGATGCGCACTCGCGCGAAGCAGAAACATGTCGCAAGTGACCGCGCGAGACGCCCGAATGAGCCAAGGTACATCCTTGTTTGTATAAAAAGCGGTTTCAGTGAATAAAGATAATAGGAAGACAGAATACTAAGAATGAATTAGGCAGTTGAGAAAAAACATTGAATCCGCGTGTAAGATGAAAAGAGCGCAGAAAAGAGGAAAATATGATTCGGGCAAATCGTGAAAACAGGGAATGGGAAAATGAAGCGTGGGACAAGCAGGCAGATAAGGCGGGAGAAAGTCGGGAACAGGCGCAGGAGGATCCGATTCAGAAGCGTGAAAATGGACAGACGGATATTACGGGAAAGAATGGCAATCACATTGAATTAATCTCGATCATCGGAGAGATAGAGGGACATGAAAATTTGTCCGGCAATACGAAAACGACGAAATATGAGCATATTCTGCCTAAGCTGGCGGAGATCGAGGAGAGCGGTGAGACGGAGGGAGTTTTAGTCCTGATTAACACGGTGGGCGGCGATGTAAGCTGTGGACTGGCACTGGCGGAGATGATTGCTTCGCTCAGCAAACCGACCGTTTCACTGGTCATCGGGGACAGCCATTCGATCGGTGTGCCGCTCGCAGTGGCGGTCGATCACTCTTTTATTGTCCCGACCGGGACGATGATGGTACATCCGGTACGGATGACGGGGATGGTGATCGGTGCCGTGCAGACGTATGATTATTTTGAAATGATTCAGGATCGTATTTTAAGCTTTGTGTCCGGACACAGTCAGATCTCCTATGAGCGCCTCCGGAGCCTGATGCTCAATACGGAGATGATGACAAAAGATCTGGGAACGGTCCTGGTTGGCGGGGAGGCGGTCCAGGAGGGACTGATCGATGAATGCGGCGGGATCCGGGAAGCGCTTGCATGGCTGAACCGGGCGATCGATGGGAAGAAACAAGAAATAGATGCACACGACCGGATGACGAAGACGGATTTTAGTGAAAATCTGAAAAGAAAGTAGAACATACGTGCGAAAATTTTAGGAAAGCGTTGCTTTTTTCCCTGAATTTGGGTATACTGAATGAGATAATAAGAATGTAAAATGAGAAAAGCAGTCTGCGGGAGGCTGTATTTTGTGAAACAGGAGGAACCGCAGATACATGGGAAATGTTGGAGGCATGAGACAGGTGGCAGATACAAGCAGGAAAAGACAGAGTACAGAGCGTGCCGGGGAGACAGCTGGGACAGAGAAAAAAGCCGGGCGATCCAGAAAGTCCCCTGCGGCGAAGAAAGCGGAGGAGACGCTGAACGAGAAAAAGAGTAGGGGGAAGAAGAAAGCTTCGTCTGGAAAAGGCACCGCGAAAGGAACAGGAAGCCGAAGCCGCGCCAGCCAGGCGCCGGAGCCGGTGGAGAAAAGTGGTACAGGGGCATTTATGGGAACGGAAGTGGCGATTATTGTATCATTTGCAATATCGGTACTTTTGTTTTTGAGCAATTTCGGGCTTTGCGGCTTTGTCGGAAGTTTTCTGCGATCGACTCTGCTTGGCGTATTCGGCGTGATGGGGTATCTGGTGCCATTCCTTTTATTTATGGGAACTTGTTTTTATCTTTCAAACCGAGGCAACCAGAAAGCCGTAGCCAAGTTGGTGGCGGTTGGCGAGGTGCTTCTGGCATTTTGCGGACTTTCCCAGCTTCTCATGGGAGGCGGTCAGCATCTGGACTGGAATCTGGGCGATTATTACGCGCAGGCAGGTGGAGGCGGCTTTATCGGTGGCATTCTGATGCTGCTGTTGTGCGGAACAGTGGGAACGATCGGAGCAGTTCTGATTCTGCTGGTGCTTTTGGCACTCGGTGCTGTGTGCATTACGGAGCGTTCCCTGGTAAACTTCGTTAAACAGGGCAGCGGAAGGGCATATGAGTATGCGAAAGAAGATATGAGCCGCCGCCGTGAGATACATGAGGAGAAAAAGGAAGAAAAACGCCGTCTGCGGGAGGAGCAGCGGGTCCGTGGCGTTGATCTCGAGGGCGCCAAGCTGACCGAGCTGCCAGTGATGCGGAATTTCTCGGAAGGAGTCCCGGAGGGAACCGTGCTGGGACCGGAGGACGCACCGGAGGAATTCCGTGAGATGCATGGAAGACAGGAAAGCTTGCAGGATGAGACAGCGGCTTATGATGATTGGACCGATGTTCCGGCAGAGGGAAAAAATCTGGCACAGGATTCCGGACAGGGAGTAGAGAAGAAGAATCCGGCAGATGTATTTCGCGGTCAGATATTTCACGGCGGCGGAGCGGTAGAACCGGAACCGGTGGAGTATGAAGAAGATCTAGTGGAGTACGAAGAAGAACCAGTGGAATCGGAGCAGGATACATATGCATACGATGGTTCAGAATCCCAGTTTCAGGAAGAATCGGAGCGCGAGACGGCGCGGACAGTAGAGACTGCAGAGGCAGAGGACAGTGCGAGCGACCAGCTCCTGAAACGCCTGTATGTACGCCGTGATACCCGGACGATGGAAGAATTTGCTGGCAGCGAGAGCCGGAAAGGTCCAGGCTATTATCCGGTAGAGACACGGGAGAAACCGGCTGCGGAGGCGGCGTCCGGTTTGACCGCAGAGGAGGTTCATACAGATTTAGGGCATCAGGATGTCTTTGAGCCATCGGAAAACGAGTGGGAAACCGTTTCGATGGGAAATGAGGATGAATGGAACGAACCTATATCTGGGGAAACGGATTCCGAACCAATCGATGGCTATTATAAGACGCTGGAATCAGAGCGGGGCGAGACAAAGGGCAGTTTCTTTGTCCCGGAGGATTCCAAAACGGTCGTGACCGCATCCGGAAAGGTGATCGAGACAGATACAGAGGCGATACAGAAAAAACTGGAGCAGAAACGGGAAGAACGAAAAGCACTTCCAGTTGAGGAACTGACGGTTCCAGAGCAGATCGAGCGCAAGGAAGAGGAAGAAAAGAAGATCCAGAAAGAATACATATTCCCGCCATTGACACTTTTAAAACGCGGTACGGGACAGACCGATTTCTCGGATCAGGAGTACCGGGAGACAGCGATCAAGCTGCAGCAGACGCTCCAGAACTTCGGCGTGGGCGTGACGGTTACAAACATCAGCTGTGGACCGACGGTTACCCGCTATGAGCTTCACCCGGAGCAGGGGGTCAAGGTCAGCAAGATTGTAGCGCTGGCGGATGATATCAAGTTAAATCTGGCAGCGGCGGACATCCGTATCGAGGCACCGATTCCTGGCAAGGCGGCGGTCGGTATCGAGGTTCCGAACAAGGAGAACCATGTGGTTCTGCTGCGCGATCTGCTGGAGTCAGAGGCATTTAAGAAATATCCGTCCCGGCTGGCATTCGCGGTCGGAAAAGATATCGCAGGTCAGACGGTTGTCAGCGACATTGCGAAGATGCCGCATCTTCTGATCGCGGGTGCGACCGGATCAGGTAAATCAGTCTGCATCAATACGCTGATCATGAGTGTGATTTATAAAGCGAAGCCGAGCGAGGTCAAGCTCATCATGATCGACCCCAAGGTGGTTGAGTTAAGTGTATACAACGGTATTCCGCATCTTCTGATTCCGGTTGTGACCGACCCGAAAAAGGCGTCCGGCGCCCTCAACTGGGCGGTGGCAGAGATGACCGACCGTTACCAGAAGTTTGCAAAATACGGCGTGCGCGATCTTAAGGGTTTCAATGCCAAGGTTGAGTCGATCGCGGATATCGACGATCCGAAGAAACCGGAGAAACTGCCGCAGATCATCATTATCGTGGATGAGCTTGCCGATCTGATGATGGTAGCGCCGGGCGAAGTAGAAGATTCGATCTGTCGTCTGGCCCAGCTGGCGCGTGCAGCGGGCATTCATCTGGTGATTGCGACGCAGCGACCATCGGTCAATGTCATCACCGGTGTGATCAAGGCAAATATTCCGTCGAGAATTGCTTTTTCCGTCTCTTCCGGAGTGGATTCCCGTACCATTATTGATATGAACGGCGCGGAGAAACTGCTCGGAAAGGGCGATATGCTGTTCTATCCGTCGGGCTATCAGAAACCGCAGCGTGTACAGGGCGCGTTTGTGTCCGACAATGAGGTTTCGGATGTGGTCGGATTTTTGAAACAGGAGGGGCTGACCGCAGAGTACAGCGCCGAGGTTGAGTCCAAGATCCGTTCGACGGCGATGGATGCGGGCTTTGGCGGCGGTGAGCGCGATGCCTATTTTGCACAGGCAGGTAAATTTATTATTGAGAAAGACAAAGCATCCATCGGCATGCTGCAGCGTATGTTTAAGATTGGCTTCAACCGTGCCGCGCGTATCATGGATCAGCTTGCAGATGCAGGCGTGGTCGGTGAGGAAGAAGGCACGAAGCCGCGTAAGGTGCTGATGAGCATGGAGCAGTTTGAAAACATGATGGAAGAAGGATATTAAAAAGCGGAATCATTATAAAATATCAAAATCAGGAGGTATCCTATGAAGCTTAAAAGCTGGCTGAAAGAATTGCCGTATACATTATTGCAGGGCAGCCTGGAGACGGAGGTTGACGAGGTGGTCTACGATTCAAGAAAGGCGGCGCCGGGGACGGTGTTTGTGTGTATGCGCGGGACAAACGTCGATTCGCACACCTTTATCCCGGATGTGGTTGAAAAGGGCGCGCCGGTTCTGGTGGTCGAGCATCCGGTTGAGGCGCCTGAGAACGTGACGGTCATTCAAGTGGAGAATGGACGGAACGCGCTATCGCTTCTTTCGGCGGCACGTTTTGATTATCCGGCGCGGAAGATGACGGCGATCGGTGTGACCGGCACGAAGGGAAAGACGACTACTACTTATATGATTAAGGCGATTCTGGAGGCAGCCGGACAGAAGACGGGTCTCATCGGAACGAACGGCGCTGTGATCGGTGAGAATCATTATCCGACCAAGAATACGACGCCGGAATCTTATATTTTGCAAGAATATTTTGCAAGAATGGTGGAAGAGGGCTGCCGTTACGTCGTGATGGAGGTTTCTTCCCAAAGCTACCTGATGCACCGGGTAGACGGACTTTTCTTTGATTATGGAATTTTCCTGAATATTTCCAATGATCATATTGGTCCGAATGAACATGCAAGTTTTGAAGAATATCTTTACTATAAAAAGCAGCTTTTGAAAAACTGCCGGACTGCGCTCGTCAACCGCGATGATCCGCACTTTGATGCGATCGTAGAAGGGGCGACAGCAAAGATCCTGACCTTTTCATTGGAACAGGCGGCTGATTTTACAGCGGATGACATTCGCTATGTGCGTGAACATGATTTCGTGGGCATCGAATTTCAGACGCATGGACGATATGAGAGCGATCTGCGCGTTGGCATTCCGGGCAAATTTAACGTGGACAATGCGCTGGCGGCAGCGGGCGTGTGCAGCTTCTTTGACCTGCCGAAGGAGAAAGTCTGCCATGCGCTGGAACATATCCAGGTCGATGGACGGATGGAGATTGTATATAAATCAGCAAAGTGCACCGTGATCGTTGACTACGCCCACAATGCGGTCAGCATGGAAAGTCTTCTTCTGACGCTGCGCGACTACAAGCCGAAGCGTCTCGTCTGCGTCTTCGGATGCGGCGGCAACCGGGCGCGGGATCGCCGGTACTCGATGGGAGAGATTGGCGGAAAGCTGGCAGATCTGTCGATCATCACGGCGGATAATTCCCGCTTTGAGAAAGTGGAAGATATTCTGGCAGATATCAAGGTCGGACTTGCAAAAACCGACGGCAAATACGTTGAAATCCCGGATCGCCGCGAAGCGATTGAGTACAGCTTGTCCCATGCGGAGGATGGCGATATCATCGCGATCATCGGAAAAGGGCATGAGGATTATCAGGAGATCGAGGGCGTGCGCTATCATTTCCTTGACCGGGAAGTAGTGCAGGAGACGGTGAAGAAGCTGCATATGTAATCAATTTGGAGGCAAAATATGGACCATATTACAGTCAGACATATCGTGGAAGCAGTGTCGGGAACACTGCTCTGCGGAGATGCAGATACAGAGTTAAAACACATCAGCATTGATTCCCGGAGTATGCGCGGGGCGGATCTGTTTGTTCCGCTGATCGGGGAGAAATCAGACGCGCATCGTTTCCTGGTTCAGGCGATGGACAATGGGGCGGCAGCCGCACTGACTTCGGAGCATGAGGCGGCACCGGAGGGCTTTCACGGCGCGCTGATCCAGGTGAAAGATACGAAACTGGCATTGCAGACGATCGGACGCTGCCTGCGGGCACGCCTTTCTATCCCGTTAGTTGGTATCACCGGCAGCGTGGGAAAGACGACGACGCGCGAAATGGTGGCGGCGGCGCTTTCAGCGAAATATAAGACATTCAAGACACCGGCAAACCACAACAGCCAGATCGGTGTGCCACTCACGATCTCGGAGATTTCTGAGAATGATGAGATCGGCGTGCTGGAACTGGGAATGAGTGAGCCGGGCGAGATGGCGGTGATCGCGGAGATTGCGGCGGTGGATTCGGCAGTCATGACGAATATCGGTGTGACGCATATTGAGAATCTGGGCTCTCGCGAGAATATCTTAAAAGAAAAGCTGCATATCCAGGACGGTATGAAGGCAGGCGGAATCCTGTTTGTAAATGGAGATAATGATATGCTTTCCACCGTGCATGCAAAAGCAGGCTGCCATACCGTCCGTTATGGACTTGGAGCAGATAACGACTACCGCGCCGAGGATCTTTCATATCCGGATGGATTTCCGTCCTTTACGATGGTACACGGTGAGGTGCGCGTCCCGGTGAAGCTGACTGTTATGGGCGAGCACAATGTCATGAATGCGCTGGCTGCCCTGGCGGTTGCGGATGCCTACGGTGTGCCGCTTGCCGATGCAGCGGAAAAGCTGCTTGAATTTGGCGGGTTCAAGAACCGTCAGCAGATTTATCATAAAAATGGTTATACGATCGTGGACGATACCTACAATGCAAGCCCGGATTCGATGAAAGCGGCGATAGGTGTGCTTTCTTCCCTGCCGGCAGGACGCAGAATTGCGGTTCTGGCGGATATGAAGGAACTGGGAGAGAATACGATTCAGTTCCACCGTGAAGTTGGTGCGTTTCTGGCGGAAAAACCGGTCGATATCCTGGTTGTATATGGCGAACTGGCGCAGGCGATCGCCGAGGGAGCAAAGAAAGTCAAACCGGATCTGCATGTCGTTTCGTTTGAAGAGGACGAAAAAGAAGATATGCTTGACTGGCTGGATGCACAGATCGGTGAGGGAGATGCAGTCCTGTTTAAGGGTTCCAACAGTATGAAGCTGGGGGAGACGGCAGCGAGGTTTATCTCAGTCGAGAAGACTCCCACCTCTTCAGGTGGTAAGTAATAGCAAGTTTGTCTCAGTAGGAGTCCATTCTCCGACTGAGATAAACGCTCCGCGAGGATGCGCAGTGATTCTGTAAAGAATATGTCAGCTTCGCTGACCAGAATCACGCGCCAAATCTCACGGACGTTCGACTTGAATTAGAAATAGAAAGAGAAGGAATCATGGCGTATCAATACGCGGATATTATTATAGATATATCCCATGAGAAGGTGGATCGCCCGTTTCAGTACCGGATTCCGGCGCAGCTGGCGGAGGAGATTACGGCGGGAACGTGCGTGACGGTACCGTTTGGAAAGGGTAATTCACTTCGGACTGGATATGTGGTGGGAATGGGAAATACGGCGGAGTATGACCCATCCCGCATCAAGGAGATAGCTGGGATCGCACCGGGCAGTATGTCGGTGCAATCTCAGCTTATCCGTCTGGCGTGGTGGATGCGGGAACGTTATGGCGCGACGATGAACCAGACGCTCAAAACCGTACTTCCCGTCAAGGAAAAGATAAAACCGCGCGAGAAAAAGACGCTGCATTGTCTTTTAAACCAGGAAGAGCTGGAAGCGGCAATCCTGGCGGCACAGAAGCGGCATTATAAGGCGCGGGTGCGGCTCCTTGAGGCATTCCGGGACAATCTGGATATTCCGATGGAATTTGCCCGACGGGAGCTTGACCTGACCCTGGCGACGATCCGCCCGATGGAGGAACAGGGACAGCTTTCAGTGAAAGTTTCCCGTGAGGAACGCGGGTTAAACCATGCAAAACTGCCGCGTCCAGCCGGACAGACCGTGCATCTCAATGAAGAGCAGCAGGCGGCGGTTGACCGTTTCTGTGAGGATTATGAGACGGGGAAACGTGAAACGTATCTGATTCACGGCGTTACGGGAAGTGGAAAGACCGAAGTCTACATGGAGCTGATGGCGCGTGTCCTGCGGGATGGAAAGCAGGTGATTCTGCTGATCCCGGAAATTTCGCTGACATATCAGACGGTGATGCGGTTTTACCGGCGATTTGGCGATCAGATCGCGATTCTGAATTCCCGTCTCTCTGCAGGAGAACGCTATGATCAGTGGGAACGGGCGGCGCGGGGCGAGGTTTCCGTGATGATCGGACCGCGGTCGGCGCTGTTTGCCCCATTTTCCAATCTGGGACTGATTCTGATCGACGAGGAACATGAGGGCGCCTATAAGAGCGAGACGATGCCGCGCTATCATGCAAGGGAAGTAGCGGCGGAGCGCGCCCGGCTTTCCGGGGCTTCGCTGGTCTTGGGCTCAGCGACTCCTTCCCTGGAATCGTATCTGCGGGCGCAGAATGGCGAATATGTGCTTCTGACTCTGCATCACCGGGCGGTGGCGGGAAGTATCCTGCCGAAGGTACAGATCGCTGATATGCGTGCGGAGATGCAGGCAGGCAATAAATCGGTGTTCAGCCGGTCATTGGATGCAATGTTGACAGAGAGACTCGCACGTGGCGAGCAGACGATGCTTTTTATGAACCGGCGCGGCTATTCCAATTTTGTTTCCTGTCGTTCCTGCGGAAAGGCGGTGACCTGTCCGCATTGTGATGTTTCCCTGACACTACACGGGAAGAACCGTCTGGTCTGTCATTACTGCGGCTATACGATTCCACTGATGAAGCAGTGTCCGTCCTGCGGATCACCGTATATTGCCGGGTTTGGGGCCGGAACGCAGAAGATGGAAGAATTTACGAAAATTCGGTTTCCGGATGCGAGGATCCTGCGGATGGATGCGGATACAACGGCAAAAAAAGGCGGACATGAAGCGATTCTGGAGGCATTTGCAAATCGTGAGGCAGATATCCTGATCGGCACGCAGATGATTGTAAAAGGGCATGATTTTCCGGGAGTGACGCTGGTCGGAATCCTGGCGGCGGATCTTTCCTTAAATACGCCGGATTACCGCAGCGCGGAGCGGACGTTCCAGCTTCTGACGCAGGCGGCTGGCAGAGCGGGACGCGCCGGGAAGCCCGGCGATGTGGTCATCCAGACGTACCGGCCGGAACACTATGCCGTGCAGGCGGCAGCGGCGCAGAATTATGAGCTGTTTTACAGCCATGAGATCAATTACCGGAGGCTGCTTCATTATCCACCAGTCTGCCAGATGGCTGCGGTTTATTTTGCCTGCGGCGATGAGGCGGTGCTGGATGAATGTGCGGAAATGGCGGCGCGGCGGCTGCGCGAAAGTGCCGAGTGTATCGGTCCGGTTCCGGCACCGGTATACAAAGTTAATGACATCTACAGAAAAATTTTATATATAAAGTGTGAAAAATGTGCTATACTGGATCAAATCAGGGGTCAGATTGAAACCCTGGCTGCCGCAGATACAAAATGGCAGGCGGTCCAGATTCAATACGATATATCATAGAGAGGAAGAGTGTATAAAATGGCAATCCGGTCAATTAGAACTATTGGCGATGAGGTACTGAAAAAAGAGTGTAAGGCAGTGACGGAGGTAACCGATCACACACTTGAACTGATAGAGGATATGTTTGACACGATGTATTCAGCCGGCGGCGTAGGTCTGGCAGCACCGCAGGTCGGTATCCGCAAACAGATCGTAGTAATCGACGTGGAGGACGGCAACCAGTATGTCCTGATCAATCCGGTCATCGAGGAAATGTCCGGCAGCCAGACTGGTCAGGAAGGCTGCTTAAGCGTTCCGGGCAAGGCTGGTATGGTAACCCGTCCGAGCCACGTAAAGGTACGCGCGCTGAACGAAAAAATGGAAGAGTTTGTCCTGGAAGCAGATGATTTCCTGGCACGTGCGATCTGCCATGAGTGCGATCATCTGCACGGACATCTGTATGTGGAGTTGGTAGAAGGTCCGTTAGAGGATGTAACGGCAGAGGAAGAATAAAGCACATTGGCAGAATGAGAGAAACAAGAGTGGGGTGACAGGCAGATATGAAGATCGTATTTATGGGAACACCGGATTTTGCGGTTCCGACACTGGAAGCGCTCTATCAGAGCCGGCATGAAGTAGCGGCGGTGGTGACACAGCCAGATAAGCCGAAGGGACGCGGCAAGGCGATGGCAATGCCGCCTGTCAAGGAAAAAGCGCTGGAATATGGAATCCCGGTGTATCAGCCGGTGCGCGTCCGCAAGAATGAGGCATTTTTTGAGGAATTGACGAAGATTCAGCCGGACGTGATCGTCGTGATTGCATTTGGCCAGATTCTGCCGGAGCGGATTCTGAACCTGCCGAAATACGGCTGTATCAACATCCATGCGTCGCTTCTGCCAAAATACCGTGGGGCAGCCCCGATCCAGTGGGCGGTCATCAATGGCGATGAGGTCAGCGGTGTGACGACGATGCAGATGGATGTCGGTCTGGACACCGGAGATATCCTGGATACCGTGGAAGTACGCCTGGATCCGAAAGAGACAGGCGGCAGCCTGTTTGACCGCTTGAGCCTTGCGGGAGGAAAGCTGATTCTCTCCACGCTTGAGAAAGCGGAGGCGGGAATCCTGCATCCGGTTAAACAAGATGAGGCAGAGGCAACCCATGTGACAATGCTCGATAAGTCGATGGGGCAGATCGACTGGTCGATGGATGCGGCAGTGATTGAGCGCCTGATCCGCGGCTTAAATCCATGGCCGAGCGCTTATACAAAATTTGAAGGAAAAACCCTGAAAATCTGGTCGGCGGATGTCGAGGAAGATGCGGCGGGAAGGCCGTCACCGGAGACATTCGGACAGGTGGTACGTGTCGGTAAAGATGCATTCTCTGTCCAGACCGGCAAAGGGCTTCTCACGATCCGGGAACTTCAGCTGGAAGGCAAGAAGCGGATGGATACGGCGGCATTTTTACGCGGATATCCGGTGGAAACAGGAGTAAAGCTCGGATAAAATGAATGCTTCAGCAGGAACTGAACTGCTACAGGCAGCCAGGCGTTTGAAAGGAGTTGGAGTGATATGTACGGATACGGATATGGATATTACAGTATGTTTGATCCGACGATGATTCTGGTATTAATTGGTGTATTTCTGTCATTAGGGGCATCTGCGAAGGTAAAAAGCACCTACGCGCGGTTTTCAAGAGTCCGGAGCATGACCGGCATGACAGGAGCCGAGGCAGCGAGACAGCTTTTAAATTCACAGGGCATCTATGATGTCCAGATCCGCCAGGTGGCAGGCAGTCTGACCGACCACTATGATCCGCGGACCAAGACCGTGAATTTATCTGAGAGTGTATATGGTTCTACTTCGGTCGCGGCGATCGGTGTTGCGGCGCATGAGTGCGGACATGCGATGCAGGATGCATCTGAGTATGTTCCGCTGCGCCTGCGCGGTTCAATGGTGCCGGTGGTCAACATCGGCGCACAGCTTTCCTGGCCTATGATCCTGATTGGTGTCCTGATCGGCGGCATGGGATCTCCGATCGTTTCACTTGGAATTCTTTTATTTTCCTTGTCGGTGCTGTTCCAGCTGGTGACGCTTCCGGTTGAGTTCAATGCATCCGCGCGTGCGGTACGTTTGCTTGATTCAACAGGGATTCTTCGCGGGGAAGAAGTTGGATATACCAAACAGGTGCTTGGTGCGGCGGCACTGACGTATGTGGCAGCGGCGGCTGGTTCGATTTTACAGCTTCTGCGTCTGATTATATTATTTGGAGGACGACGCGATGACTGATGGAACTGCGCTGCGTGAAATAGCGGCAGAAATTTTGACTGAGATTCTGGAAAAGGGACAGTATACACATCTGGCCCTTTTTCAGGCTCTTTCTAAATATCAGTATCTGGAGAAATCAGACCGCTCGTTTTTAAAACGGATTGTGGACGGGACGGTGGAGTATAAAATCCAGATTGATTATATTATCAACGCATATTCCAAAACAAAAGTTCATAAGATGAAACCGTTTATCCGCACACTTCTGCGGATGAGCGTGTACCAGATTTATTATATGGACCGTGTACCGGATTCGGCGGCGTGCAATGAGGCGGTGCGCCTTGCGAAAAAACGCGGATTTTCCGGACTTTCCGGCTTTGTAAATGGTGTGCTGCGTTCTGTGACGCGTGGAAAAGGCAAACTGACCTTCCCGGATGATTCAGTGCGGTATTCAATGCCGGACTGGATTTTATCTCTCTGGAAGGAAAACTATGGGGCAGAGACGACGCACAGGATGGCACAGGCTGGTCTGGAGAAACGTCCGTTTATGGTGCGGTTTGCCGAGAGCCGTGCAGGGAAAGAAGAGATTCTTGCCTCCCTGTCCGCCCAGGGCGTGACGGCAGAGGAGACAGCGGCGGGAAGCGGTGTTTACCGTCTGACGGGAGTGGACTATCCAGAGAGTCTGGATGCGTTCCGCGAAGGACTAATCCGGATTCAGGATCTGAGTTCGTCGCTGGCTGGTGATGCGGCGGGTATCAAAGAGGGTGATTTTGTACTCGATGTCTGTGGGGCACCGGGTGGAAAAGGGCTTCATGCGGCGGATCTGCTGCACGGAACTGGACAGGTTGAGATCCGGGATGTGAGTGATTACAAGGTATCTTTGATCAAGGAGAATATTGCCCGCAGCGGCTGTACAAACGTCTCTGCCTGCGCCTGGAATGCGTGTGAATTCGATGCTTCGATGGAGCAGAAAGCGGATGTGGTCATTGCCGATCTGCCGTGTTCAGGACTTGGCATTATCGGACGCAAGCCGGATATCAAATACAACGCTTCAATGGACGGAATCCGGGACCTGGCTGCATTGCAGCGGCAGATGCTGTCGGTGGTCTGGCAGTACGTGAAGCCGGGTGGAGTGCTGGTTTACAGCACCTGCACGGTCAACCGTCTGGAAAATGATGAAAACCGGGCATGGTTTTTAAACGAATATCCATTTGAGCCGGTTGATATCAGTGGTCGTCTGGGGATTGATTTTCAGGAAGACAGCCTGAAAGAGGGATACATCCAGCTCTATCCGGGCGTTCATCCTTGTGATGGATTTTTCATCTCTGTGATGAAAAGAAAAGGATAACTGGACGGAACAGTGTATGAATACAGGAAAGACTCCGAGAGTGCATATAGGAGAGAGGGAGGCAGTCCGATATGGAAAAGCAGGATATAAAATCAATGACGCAGGAGGAACTGCGTGCCTTTTTGGTGAGTCTGGGCGAAAAACCATTCCGGACCGCCCAGATCTATCAGTGGATGCATGAAAAACTGGCATCTTCCTTTGACGATATGACAAACCTTTCCAAGGTACTCCGGCAGAAGCTGCAGGACGCGTGCGAGTATGTATCACTGGAAAAGGTACGGGTGCAGATTTCGCAGATCGATGGAACCCGCAAGTACCTGTTCCGCCTCGCGGACGGCAATGTCATCGAGAGTGTCCTGATGCGTTATAAGCATGGAAATTCCGTTTGTATTTCCTCGCAGGTGGGGTGTCGGATGGGCTGCCGTTTCTGTGCTTCGACCCTGGACGGCCTGGAACGGAACCTGCGCCCGTCGGAGATGCTGGACCAGATTTATCAGATTCAGCGCGATACAGGCGAACGCGTTTCCAACGTGGTTGTGATGGGATCGGGTGAACCGCTGGACAATTACGATAACCTGATCCGCTTTATCCATCTTTTGACGGAGGAAGGCGGACTGCATATCAGTCAGCGGAATGTGACGGTTTCCACCTGTGGGCTGGTTCCGAAGATCCGGGAGCTGGCAGATCAGGGACTGACCATCACGCTGGCACTTTCTCTGCATGCGCCGAATGACGAGGTGCGGAAGAGCTTGATGCCGATCGCGCGTACATATGCGTTAAAGGATGTATTGGCGGCCTGTCATTACTATTTTGAAAAAACGGGACGCCGCATGACGTTTGAGTACAGTCTGGTGCAGGGAGTCAACGACAATCTGGACGAGGCGCGCGAGCTGGCGGCGCTGATTCAGGATCAGCACGGGCATGTGAATCTGATTCCGGTCAATCCGATCAAGGAGCGCTCTTATGTACAGTCGGGACGGAAAGCGATCGAAGCATTTAAGGGATGTCTGGAATCTAAGGGAATCAATGTGACAATCCGGCGCGAGATGGGGCGCGACATAGACGGTGCCTGCGGACAGCTCCGGAAGAGCTATATGGATAAAGAGCAGGAGAAAGAAGGTGCGGCGGTCAAATGAAAGCATACGCACTGACGGATATTGGAAAAACGCGTAAGGTCAATCAGGACGCCCAGTTTGCCAGCACGGAGCCGGTGGGAGAACTCTCCAACCTGTTTGTCGTGGCGGACGGAATGGGCGGTCATCAGGCGGGAGATTTCGCTTCGCGCTATCTGATCGAGCATATGCCGGAATATATCAAAGAGAGTGGTGAGAATGAGCCGGTCGCGGCGCTTCGAAAGGGGATCGAGGCAGTCAATCAGGAACTTTATTCCCTTTCCTGTGAGCGCGAGGAACTTGCCGGCATGGGAACAACGCTGGTAGCGGCTTCAATTCAGGGAAATACACTCTATGTGGCAAACGTGGGGGACAGCCGTCTCTACCGGATTGAGCGCTCCGGCATTCATCAGATTACCCGGGATCATTCCTACGTGGAGGCGATGGTCTCGCTGGGACAGATGAGCCGCGGCAGCCGGGAATATGAGACGAAGAAAAATATCATTACCCGCGCAGTCGGGATCGGTGGGCATGTGGAGCCGGATTTCTTTGAGGTTTCACTGAACCCGGGCGATTACATACTGCTGTGTTCGGACGGGTTAACTAATATGGTGGATAATTCAGCAATTTACCGGATGGTGCTTCTGCCGGGAACCCTGGACACCAAGGCAAGGGCGCTCACGGCGCTCGCAAACCAGAACGGCGGGAAAGATAATATCGCGATCATATTGATTGACCCGCAGATCAAGGAGGTGAGAGAATCATGATGCTGAAACCGGGAACTTATCTGCAGGATCGCTATGAGATCCTCTCACTGATTGGCACGGGCGGCATGTCAGAGGTGTATCAGGCAAAATGCCACACTCTGAACCGTCTGGTGGCGATCAAGGTTTTAAAGGATGAGTACAGCCAGGATGCGAATTTCGTCAGCAAATTCAAGATGGAGGCGCAGGCGGCGGCAGGGCTTTCCCATCCAAATATTGTGAGTGTTTATGACGTTGTGGATGAGGGCAGTCTTCATTATATCGTCATGGAACTCATCGAGGGAATCACGCTGAAAAGCTACATTCTCAAGAAAGGTCATCTGGGCGTCAAAGAAACGATTGGAATTGCCATCCAGGTAGCGCAGGGGCTGGCAGCGGCACATGACCAGCATATTGTGCACCGGGACATCAAACCGCAGAATATGATTATCTCGCGTGACGGCAAGGTGAAGGTGGCGGATTTCGGTATTGCCAGAGCTGTATCGTCCCAGACGATTGGGGTCAATGCGGTCGGTTCCGTGCATTATATCTCGCCGGAGCAGGCAAAAGGAAATTATAGTGACGGACGAAGCGATCTGTATTCACTGGGAATCACGATGTATGAGATGCTAACAGGAAAACTTCCGTTTGACGGGGATACCCCGGTTTCAGTGGCACTGGCACATCTGGAAGAACCGGTGCAGCCGCCGAGCCGCATCAACCCGGAGGTGTCGGCAAGCCTGGACCGCATTATTTTAAAATGTACCCAGAAAAATCCGGAACGCCGTTACCAGAATGCGTATGAGCTGATCGCGGATCTGCGCCATGCGCTGGTGGATCCAAACGATGATTTTCTGAAAAAAGAACCGGAATTTGATGAAAATTCCCCGACAGTCGTGCGCGGGGCCGAGGAACTGAACCGCCAGATGGATGCACAGAGAAATCGAAATCTGGAACAAACGATGGAACATCCGGCAGTGAGTGAAAAGACCGGACCGGTTCCGACAGAAAATGAACGTGGTGAGGTAGTCTGGAAAGAGCCGGAACAGCCGGAGAAAGAGATAGAAGGTTGGCAGGAAGAAGAGACGGATGTCTATGAGGAAGAAACCTCAAGGCGCCCGGACCGTAGACGGAAGGGACGCCGTATAGAAGAAGACAGCGAGGATGTCAATCCGCAGATGGAGCGCCTGCTTACGATGATTGGAATCGGTGCAGCCGTATTGATTGTGGTGGTTGTGATTGTCATTGCTGCGAAGTTGACAGGCATCTTTAATCTGGGATCTGGTAGTCAGAAGCATCCGAAGACGACCGTTGAAGCTTCTTCGGAGGCGTCTGAGAGCGAGAGTCTGGAATCAACGGAGTGCAGGGTTCCGTCACTGGACGGCATGACGGAGGATGGGGCGAAGACAGCATTGGAAAAGCAGTCGTTGAAAATCCGTTATGAATATGCAAAGTCGGAAACCTCTGAAAAAGGGAAGGTCATCGGTCAGAGTATTGCCAGCGGCACGGTTGTCTCGAAACAGACGGAAGTTATCGTCACGATCGGAGAAGGCAATGAGGCAATAGATTTGACGAAACTTGGACTGGAAGAGATGTCCGGCGAGGATGCGGAGACGCTTCTGGCAGAAGAAAATAAACTGACCGTAGTAGTGCAGAAAGAGAGCAGCGATACGGTTGCCTCCGGTATAGTGATCCGATACAGTCCGTCCAGCGTGGATCCGGGCGGCACGGTGACGCTGTATGTCAGCACAGGTCCGAACGTACCGACGGTACCGATGCCGAGGATTACAGGGCTTTCAGAGGAAAATGCAAAAGTTGTTCTGGAAGCGGTCGGATTAGGGCTTGGCGAGCGCAAGGAAGCGAAGAGTTCAGAAGTGGCAAAGGGCAAGATCATCAGTCAGGATGTCCTGGAGAAAACAGATACACCGGAGGGAAGTGCCATTGGCTATACAGTCAGTCTGGGAAAAGGAACCCGCTATGTGGCGGCGATCAACGATGAATTCCAGATGAGTGAACTGTTTGGACCAAGTTCCGGAGATACGCATATCCGCGTCAGTATTGTGATGAAGCAGACGATTGCCGGCAATACTGTGACTAAGACGGTCATGGAACCGAGGGAGATCGGCGGCGATATCACGCTTCCGATTCATTATAATATCGAGGGAGCGGACGGTGTGCAGACAGGCGAGCTGCAGATCCTCGATCTGACGAACGATCGGGTTCTAAAAACGTATCAGCTTGAATTTGTGGAAGTTTCAGATAATTAATAAGAGGTAGTTGTAAGGTACAGGTATGCAGGGAAAGATAATTAAAGGGATCGGCGGTTTCTATTATGTACACGACGGTATTGGAAAGGTATATGAATGCCGTGCAAAGGGAATTTTCCGAAATCGCGGCATCAAGCCGCTGGTAGGCGATGACGTGGAGATCAGTGTTCTCGATGAGGAGAAGGCGACAGGCAATCTCGATGAGATCCTTCCTCGTAAAAACCGTCTGATCCGCCCGGCGGTTTCAAATGTTGATCAGGCGGTGGTGGTTTTCGCCATCACCGATCCGATGCCAAATTTAAACCTTCTCGACCGCTTCCTCGTCATGATGGAACGGCAGGAAGTTCCGGTCAGCATCTGTTTCAACAAGATCGATCTGGTCGATGCAGCCGAGCAGGAGAAGCTGCGTGCGATCTATGAACCGGCGGGCTATCCGGTGCATTTTATCAGCACCTACGAAAAATCAGGGCTGGAGGAGTTTCATCGGTTGATCATTGGGAAAACAACGGTCTTAGCAGGACCTTCGGGTGTCGGAAAATCGTCGATCACAAACTTTATCCAGCCGGAGGCACAGATGGAGACTGGCGGTATCAGTGAGAAGATCCGCCGGGGCAAACATACGACGCGCCATTCAGAACTGTTTTTCGTGGAAGAGAGCACCTATATGATGGATACGCCGGGATTCAGTTCTCTCTATATCGAGGATCTGGAGCCGGAGGCGCTCAAGGACTTTTTCCCGGAATTTGAGCCATATGAGGATGAATGCCGTTTCTTAGGCTGTGTCCACATTGGCGAGCGCGAATGCGGCGTCAAGACGGCGGTGCAGGAGCATAAGATCGGGCAGAGCCGGTATAACAATTACCGTTTGATGTATCAGGAATTAAAAGAGAAAAAGAAATACGGCAGAAGCAGCCGTTGACAAGAAATTGGGAGGAAAGAACCATGATTATATTATCACCTTCGATTCTGGGGGCAGATTTTACGAAGCTGGGAGAGCAGGTCGCTGAGGTGGACAAGGCAGGCGCGCAGTACATCCATCTGGATGTGATGGATGGCGCGTTTGTGCCGAGTATCTCCTTTGGAATGCCGGTAATTAAGAGCCTGCGCCCGGTGACGGATCGTGTGTTTGACGTACACATGATGGTGGAAGAACCGGGACGTTATGTAGAGGATATCAAAAAAGCGGGGGCGGATCTGATCTGTGTGCATCAGGAAGCCTGTCTTCATCTGGACTGCACGATCGCGCAGATCCGTGAGGCAGGGCTGCAAACAGGTGTAGCGTTAAATCCGGCGACCCCGGTCGAGACACTGGATGTTATTTTGCCGGAGGTGGACATGGTTCTTCTGATGACGGTCAACCCGGGATTTGGCGGTCAGAAATTTATTCCATATACGGTAGAAAAAATCAAGAAGCTGCGCGCAATGTGCAGCGAGAGGGGACTTTCCACCCGCATTGAGGTGGACGGAGGAATCACGCCGGACAATGTGCGGACGGTATTAGAGGCAGGAGCCGATGTGATCGTGGCGGGAAGCGCCGTATTTAAGGGAAACCCGGCTGGGAATGTAAAAACATTTTTAAATATTTTTCAGGAATTTGAACAGGGATGATGAAGATGAAGCGTTGTTTGATTGTGACAGGCGGAACGATTGATATTGCGTTTGCGAAAGATTTTCTCTCACAGCGCTCGTATGACTATGTAATTGCGGCAGATGCGGGGCTGGAGGTTCTGCGCCCGCTGCATATTTCTCCGAATGCGGTGGTCGGCGATCTGGACACGGTGGATAAAAAGGTTCTGGAAGAATATCAGAACCAGCCGGACATCGAATTTGAGATCCATAAACCGGAGAAGGATGAGACGGATACGGAGCTGGCGCTTTTGACGGCGGCGCGCCAGGGCTGTGAGGCAGTTGATATCCTGGGGGCGCTGGGCGGCCGTATGGATCACGCCATCGGCAATATCCAGCTGATGTATCAGTTTTTCTGCCAGGGAATGGAAGTGAATATTTATGATGCCCGCAACCGCCTGTATCTTCTGGGCGGGCATAAGGTATTTCACCGGGAAGAGGTGTATGGAAAATACATTTCGTTCCTGCCGATGACCGAGACTGTCGAGGGACTGACGCTGCGGGGATTTAAATACCCGCTCCAGCGGCGGACGATCGGGCTGGGGACGAGTCTCTGCATCAGCAATGAACTCAAACGGGAAGAGGGCATTCTGGAGCTGGAGAGAGGCGTCCTTTTGTGCGTGGAGGCACATGATTAATCAGGATAAAAAAGTGGCAAGTTATAACTGACCTGCTTAAAATGATAAAAACTGTATGTTTTTCAGGGGACAAGATTGTGCTATGATGAGTCCAATAACAAGGGAGGATGAAACATCATGGCAAACAAATCAAATCAGGCTTACAAGATCGCGATGGTCGGTCTGCTGGCAGCTCTCTCCTATGTCGTATTTACATACGGACAGGTGAAGATCACACTTCCGGGCGGCGATGCAACTTCCATTCATCTGGGAAATGCAGTCTGTGTCATCGGGGCACTCTTAGTCGGCGGCTTTTACGGCGGTTTGGGAGGTGCTATCGGCATGACGATAGGTGACCTTCTCGATCCGGTTTATATTGTATATGCACCGAAGACATTTATCTGCAAACTCTGCATCGGACTGATCGCCGGATTCGTAGCACATCGTCTGGGCAAGATTGACCGGAGCACCGATAAGAACCACATCCTTGGTTTTACGATTGCAGCAGCGGTGGCAGGTCTTTTATTCAACGTCATTGCAGATCCGCTGATCGGATATTATTATAAACTCTGGATCATTGGTAAACCGGCGGCAGAGCTCACACTTGCATGGAATATCGCAGCGACTTCGATCAATGCGGTGACATCTACGATTGCGTCTGTTGTTATATATATGGCAGTTCGTCCGGCACTCCGCAAGGCAGGTTTTCTGGATGCATTGTCTGTAGAAGCGAGAGCATAAGGCAATTTATCTCAGTCGAGAAGAATTAAAATGAAATACATACAGGAGACTGTGGTTGGGCAGAATGGGAAAAACATCTGTCCGGGCGCAGTCTCCTTGTTGCGTCATTGGAGTGTGCGGCTTATGAAACACAAATGTATAGATACACGCTTGTAGAAACCAGAATCATGCTGCAGGCAGTCGTATCTGCCGCGAGAATATGTTAGATTATAAAGTTGCTTAAAATGATGTTGGGGTCAAAAGACGTTTTGACCCCTCTGATACCAGATTGCTCCGCACTATATGCTCCCGCAATCTTCGAAAACATTCGTAATTCGCTCATTTTTCTTTGAAAAATGGCTACTTACTCATGTTTTTGGCGGGTTCCAAGGTCAAAAATTCTCCTGCAAGCAAGCTTGCGTCGAACTTCTGACCTTTTGACCCTGGTATCTTAAAATTAAGAAAATGAGGAAAAATTATACATGGAAGGAATTCAGAAGAAAATAGCGGTTTTAAATGACCTGTCAGGCTACGGGCGCTGTTCGCTGACGGCGGCGATGCCGGTTATCAGCGCCCTCAAGGTACAGTGCTGTCCGGTGGTGACGGCGGTGCTGTCCAATCACGCGGGATATCCGGAATGCTATATGGATGATTATACCGATCGGATGGAGGCATACCTGGAGCCGTGGCGGAAGATGGGATTTGAGATGGACGGAATCATGACTGGATTCTTAGGTTCTGCCAGACAGGCGTCGATCGTGGCAGATTTTATCCGGGATTTCAAACGGGAAAATACGCAGGTTTTGGTAGATCCGACGATGGGCGACCACGGACATCTCTACAGCGTCTGTGACGAGGATCTGATCGAGGCGATGCGGGAGCTGATGCAGTATGCGGACGTTGTCACGCCAAATCTGACGGAAGCCTGTGCCCTGACGGACACGCTGTATCAGGAAAATGGATGGAGTAAGCGCAAGCTCTCAGATCTGACCTGGAAGCTTCACCTTTTGGGCGCGCGGTCAGTCATTTTGACGGGCGTGGTCAAGGGCAAACAGATCCTCAACGTGATCCATGAGCGCGGCAAGGAGCCGGTCTTTCATGCAACTAAATTTGTGGCGGGCAATTACCACGGAACCGGGGATGTCTTTGCAGCAGTCATCGGTGCCAGCATGGTGCGAGGTGTGCCGATGGAGGAAGCCGTCAGACGGGCGGCAGCTTTTACAAAAAAATGTGTGGAAAAGACAGAAGAACTTGGTGCCCCGGAGCAGGACGGACTGTGCCTGGAGGCGTGTCTGTCCTATTTGACGAAGTTGAGTTAAATATAATGGGGCAGTCTATCCTGTTTTGTATAAAGAAGAACAGAGGTTACAGTTCACGGGTAGGCACTTTTGGGACCGAAAGTGCCGTAAGAAAACGTGGTGGCAGCAGGAATTTGCCGTATTTAAATGCGAAGCCACGGCAAATTCCGCTACTGTTCACGTATGCGTGAACAGTAACGAACAGAGGAACTCTTGAAACAGGGCTTTTCATTCGTACAAAGTTGTAGTATAATTATAACTAGTTTTCGTGCAGTTAATTGCATAACAGTAGGAGGAAGATATGTTAGATCTTAAATTCGTCAGAGAAAATCCTGACATTGTAAAGCAGAATATTAAAAATAAGTTCCAGGACAAGAAAATTCCGCTGGTAGATGAGGTAATTGAGCTGGATGCCAAGAACCGTGCAGCGAAGAAGGAAGCAGATGATCTGCGTGCAAACAAGAACAAGATTGCAAAACAGATCGGCGCTCTGATGGGTCAGGGAAAGAAAGAGGAAGCAGAAGAGCTGAAGAAACAGGTAGCAGAGCAGTCTGCCCGCCTGTCTGAGCTGGAAGAGCAGGAGAAGGATCTTGGCGAGCGCATCTTAAAGATTATGATGACCATCCCGAACATCATTGATCCGAGTGTTCCGATCGGTAAAGACGACAGCGAGAACGTAGAGATCGAGCGCTTCGGCGAGCCGGTTGTACCGGATTTCGAGATCCCGTACCACACCGAGATTATGGAGAAATTTAACGGCATCGATCTGGACAGTGCCAGAAAGGTAGCTGGAAATGGTTTCTATTACCTGATGGGCGATATCGCAAGACTTCATTCTGCTGTTATCGCATATGCAAGAGATTTCATGATTGACCGTGGATTTACCTACTGTATCCCGCCGTTCATGATCCGCAGCAATGTTGTAACCGGCGTTATGAGTTTCGATGAGATGGATGCGATGATGTACAAGATCGAGGGCGAGGATCTTTACCTGATCGGTACCAGCGAGCACTCTATGATCGGTAAATTCATTGATACCGTAGTTCCGGAGGAAGAGCTTCCGAAGACACTGACCAGCTATTCTCCGTGTTTCCGTAAAGAGAAGGGCGCTCACGGCATCGAGGAGAGAGGCGTATACCGCATCCACCAGTTTGAGAAACAGGAAATGATCGTAGTCTGCAAACCGGAAGACAGCAAGATGTGGTATGACAAACTGTGGAAGAACACCGTGGATCTGTTCCGTTCCATGGATATTCCGGTTCGTACTCTGGAGTGCTGCTCCGGAGACCTGGCTGATCTGAAAGTAAAATCCGTTGATGTAGAGGCATGGTCCCCGCGTCAGAAGAAATATTTCGAGGTTGGAAGCTGCTCCAACTTAGGTGATGCACAGGCAAGACGTCTGAAGATCCGTGTCAACGGCAAAGACGGCAAATACTTTGCACACACCTTGAACAACACTGTAGTAGCTCCGCCGCGTATGCTGATCGCATTCTTAGAGAACAACCTGCAGGCAGATGGTTCTGTCCGCATTCCGGAGGTTCTGCGTCCGTATATGGGTGGTAAGAGCGAGATTCGCTAAGTTCATTTGAGTCCAGTAAAAAAACGCCATGGGTTGTGTGCCTGTGGCGTTTTTTACTGGACTCATTGTGAATTGCAGAAATATAGACATTGTCTTTTTTCAGGCGGCATTATGATGGCAGTTCTTCCAGCTGATTCGACGGCGTCGCCATCATCGAATAATTCGTATGATAAATCACAAATCCCGGAGCAGCGCCCGCTACTTTTTTGACCTGCTTTTTCTGTACATAATCGATCTCAACTTTTTCATTTTCTCGTCCCTTGGAATAGTAGGCAGCCAGCCCGGCAGCTTCCTCGAAGGTGCGGTCCGGAAGCTCTTTTCCTTCGGATTTCACAATGACATGGGAACCCGGAATTCCTTTTGCGTGAAACCACCAATCATTCCCAGTCGCGATCTTGAAGGTCAGCTCCTCATTCTGGTAGTTGTTTTTGCCGACGTAGATATGGAATCCGTCGGAGGAAAGGTAGTGGAATGGGCGGCTTGTAATTTTCACTTTCTTTCCAGCCGGACCGTGCTTTTTGATGAAGCCATATTCCGTCAGCTCCTGCTTGATCTGGGTCAGATCTTCTTCCTTTAAGGCAATATCGAGGGAGGTACTGATGGATTCGAGGTGCTCGATCTCCTGCTTCGTCTCCTCAATGAGCTGGCTCTGAGCCTCGAAAGTACGTTTGAGTTTTCCATATTTGTCAAAATACTTCTGCGAATTTTCGCGGGCGGTCAGCTGCGGGTCAAGCGGGATCTTGACCTCTTTTCCTGTGTAGTAGTTCGTGCAGACAAGTTCTTTTTCGCCGCCGGTCAGCTCATAACCGTAGGTGTTTAACAGCTCGCCGTAGAGCTTGTATTTATCCCGTTTTTCGGTGTCCTTTAACTGTTTCTGCTGCAAATCGTATTTTTTATAATTGCGCTCCAGGGCAGTCTGGACGATCCGGCGCAGATCCGAGGATTTCTGGCGGATTCGTGTGATGACGTTCTTGGACGCATAGTAGGTCTCCAGCACTTTACTGATCGAATCAAAGTGTTCGACCTGATATTCCGGCGGGAACGAGGTCAATGGGAGAGCGGCAAATTCCATTGGCTCATCTTCACGGTATACGATGCAGGGCGAGAACTGTCCATTTTTAATGGATTCCATTGCCAGTTCCAGCGTGTGACCGAGGTGCGTGCGCTCCAGCTCATTCAGTTCCGATGCGGGGCGGTCGGCATCGATCGATGCCTCATAGCAGAATTCTTCTGCCATGACCGGGCTGATACCGGTGAAATTCGTGTAAATGGCTTTTCCTGCCGGTGCCGGTGACTGTGCCAGAATGGCGGCGTAATCATCGGCAGATGCAGTCAGCGGATCCTGCTTCGCGACCGTCTGCGGGAGGAAATATTGCCGTCCCGGCAGAACCTCGCGCACGGAGCTGACCTGCACGGAGATATGTTTGATACTGTCGAGGATCGTGCCGTCAGGGCTGCAGAAAATGATATTGCTGTATTTTCCCATCAGTTCGACAATAAGCAGCTTGCGGCAGAGGTCACCCATCTCGTCCAGGTGTTCGATCTCAAAATGAATACAGCGTTCCAGACCCGGCTGGCTGACCGACACGATGCGTCCGCTTCCGATGTGCTTGCGAAGCAGCATGCAGAAATTCGGGGCAGTCATCGGTCCCTGCTTGTTGGTATCCGTCAGATATGCCAGCGGGAGACTTGCGTTGACCGAGAGAAGAAGTCGTTTCGTCTCCCGGAAGTTCTTTATGGTAAAAAGAAGTTCATCGCGCTCGGTCTGCGTGATCTTTGCGATCTTGCCGCCGGTAAGCGCGTCACTAAACTCCTTAACCAGGTTTGCGATTACAATTCCGTCAAATGCCATGGTTTTGGTGCTCCTTTATTTGTGTAGTATCTACTATTATAATGAAAGAAGACACGAAAAACAATCACTTTTAAATTCGGTTGACGCTTGCGGCGATTTGCATTATAATACCATTATCTATGGATGAAAGAGAGAGGCGTCACTATGCTTAAAAGTATGACTGGATTTGGCCGATGCGAGATGGCAACGGATGAATATAAGATTTCTGTGGAGATGAAGGCGGTAAACCACCGTTACTTGGATCTCAGCATTAAGATGCCGAAGAAATTTAATTACTTTGAGGCGGCGATTCGCGCGCAGCTCAAGAAATACATTCAGCGGGGAAAGGTAGATGTCTTTATTTCCTATGAAGATTATACGGATGAGAAGATGTCCTTAAAGTACAATCGTTCCCTGGCCGGCGAGTATATGGATTATTTCCGTCAGATGGCGGACGAGCTTGGGATTCCGAATGACGCGACGGTGATGCGTCTTGCACGGTGTCCGGAGGTGTTTACGATGGAACAGGTGCCGGAGGACGAGGAGCATATGTGGCAGATTCTCGAAAAGGCGATCGGCGAGGCGGCAGAGAAATTTGTCGAGACACGCACACGCGAGGGTGAGAATCTGAAGCAGGATCTGCTTGGCAAGCTGGACTATATGGTAACGCTGGTCGATCAGATTGAAGAACGTTCCCCGAAGATCGTGGAAGAATACCGGGCGAAACTGGAAGATAAGGTGAAAGAGCTTCTGGAAGGAAGCAGCGTCGATGAAGGCCGGATTGCGGCAGAGGTTGTGATTTTTGCAGATAAGATCTGCACCGATGAGGAGACGGTCCGCCTGAGAAGCCACATTGAGGCGACCCGCAAGGAGCTGACGGCGGGCGGAAGCGTCGGACGTAAGCTGGATTTCATTGCACAGGAGATGAACCGCGAGGCGAATACGATTCTTTCCAAGGCAAACGATCTGGAGGTTTCCGATTGTGCGATTGCACTCAAGACAGAGATCGAGAAAGTCAGAGAGCAGATTCAGAATATTGAATAGCCGATCATGCTGGAAGAGGTATTCACGGAAAGCTGCCGTTGGCGGTGAAAATACGGAGAATATGAAATATTGTAATAATAGATAGAATTTAGAAAGCAGGCGAAATATATGGATAATCAGGGAGTACTGGCAGTTATATCCGGATTTTCAGGGTCAGGCAAGGGAACATTGATGCGTGCATTGCTGGAGCGGTATGACAATTATGCCCTTTCCATCTCCGCGACCACCCGCGCACCGCGCGAGGGCGAGGTTGATGGAAGAGAGTATTTCTTTAAGACCCGGGAAGAGTTCGAACAGATGATCGAACACGATGAGCTGGTCGAATACGCCCAGTATGTCGGAAACTATTACGGCACACCGAAGGAGTATGTGTTTTCCAACCTGAAAGCGGGCAAGGATGTTCTTTTGGAGATTGAGATTCAGGGTGCCCTGAAAATCAAGAAGAAATTCCCGGAGGCAGTTCTCATTTTTGTCACGCCGCCGAGTGCCGGGGAGCTTAGAAACCGGCTGGCAGGTCGTGGAACCGAGACACCGGAGAAGATTGCCGCACGGCTTTCGAGAGCAGCAGAGGAGTCCAAGCAGATGGATGACTACGATTTCATTCTGGTGAATGATGAGGTAGACCGCTGTGTAGAAGAAATGCACGCACTGATTCAGGCGATGCATGCCAGAACAGAAAATCACAAGACTTTGATTGAAAAAATAAAAGAAGAGATGAAGCAATTCTGAAAGGAGAAAGATGTATTATGATGCTGCGTCCGTCATATCTTGACTTAATTAATGTTGTAAACAAAGAGGCTGAGCCGGGGAAAGAACCGCTGATTCAGAGCCGTTACTCCATCGTAATTGCGACTGCAAAGCGTGCAAGACAGCTGATCGCCGGTGATGAGGCACTGGTCATTGAGAATGGAAGAAAACCGCTTTCGATCGCGATCGACGAGCTGTACCATTCTAAGGTTAAAATTGTAGCAGAGAACGATTCCCCGGAGGAAGAGGTCTAAAAGGCGACAGAAGACCGTCCCGTGTTCATTATGTACATGGAGATGGTCTTTTCTTAGATATAGAGTAACTGTTCAGTAGGTCTGCGCATTTACTGCGCTGACCGTACGAAAACATGGGCCAGCAGGCAAAAATCCCATTGCCGTAGGCAATTTTTAATGGATTTTTGCGCGTGACTGTGAAGATACTGAACAGTTACGATATAGAATTTTTGTGACGGTTCAAATCGATTATGGTTACAGAAATTTTTTAAATATGGTATTAGGAGAGAATTGAATGAAATTACTTTGTATATCCCTTGGCTGCGATAAAAACCTGGTTGATGCAGAGCGTATGCTGGGTTCGCTGAGCCAGGACGGGTACACGTTTACCGATGACGAGCAGGAGGCAGATGTCATTCTGGTCAATACCTGCTGCTTTATCAACGATGCCAAGGAGGAGAGTGTCAACACCATCTTAGAGATGGCAGAGTACAAAAAGAGCGGAACCTGCAAGGCGCTCTTAGTCAGCGGCTGTATGGCACAGCGTTACAAGGAAGAGATCCTGCAGGAGGTGCCGGAGGTGGACGGTATTCTCGGTACGACCAGCTATGATGAGGTCAGCAAGGTGCTGGCGGAGGCGCTGAAGGGCGAGCGGGTATCTGATTTCCACGATTTGTCCGAACTTCCGGAGACGAAGATGCGGAGCAAACGTCTGGTGACGACCGGCGGACATTATGCTTTTTTAAAGATTTCCGAGGGCTGTAACAAACGGTGTACCTATTGTATTATCCCGTCCCTGCGTGGACCGTACCGCAGTGTGCCGATGGAGCAGCTTCTCGCAGAGGCAAAGGAGCTTGCGGATCAGGGTGTGAAGGAACTGATTCTTGTCGCACAGGAGACGACGCTTTACGGCGTGGATTTGTATGGAGAGAAGACCCTGCCGAAACTTTTACATGAACTGGCACAGATCGATGGAATCGAATGGATCCGTATCCAGTACTGTTATCCGGAGGAGATCACCGAGGAGTTGATTCAGGCGATCAAGGCGGAGGAAAAAGTCTGTCATTACCTGGATATTCCGATCCAGCACGCGAGCGATGCCGTTCTCAAGCGGATGGGACGCCGTACGAATCAGGCGGAGCTTCGGGAGCGGATCGCGCATCTGCGGGAAGAGATCCCAGATATTGCACTCCGCACGACCTTAATTTCCGGTTTCCCGGGTGAGACACAGGAGGATCATGAGGAACTGATGCGGTTCGTCGATGAGATGGAATTTGACCGCCTGGGCGTGTTTGCATACTCTGCGGAAGAGGACACACCGGCAGCCGGATATCCGGATCAGGTACCGCAGGAGGTCAAGGAAGACCGCCGCGACGAGATCATGGAGCTGCAGCAGGAGATTGCCTTTGAGAAAGCCGAGAATATGAAAGACCGTGTGCTTGAGGTTATGATCGAGGGAAAAGTGGCAGACGAGAATGCTTTCGTGGGACGTACCTATAAGGACGCGCCGAACGTAGATGGTTTGATTTTTGTCAATGCGGATGTTCCGCTGATGTCCGGCGATTTCTGCCGTGTCCGCGTAACGGGAGCACTCGAATATGATTTGATAGGAGAGTTGGCTGATGAATTTACCGAATAAGCTTACGACGCTTCGCGTCATCATGATTCCGTTTTTTGTGTTTTTTCTTCTCTGGCAGAATGGTGAAAACCGTACCTTCCGTATGATTGCACTGGCACTGTTTATCATAGCCAGCCTGACCGATCTTCTGGATGGAAAGATTGCCAGAAAGTACAATCTGGTTACGAACTTTGGAAAATTTATGGATCCGCTCGCGGACAAGCTCTTAGTGTGCTCGGCGCTCATCTGTCTGATCGAGCTGAACGCGCTTCCAGCCTGGATGGTTATCGTCATCATCAGCCGGGAGTTTATCATCAGCGGATTCCGTCTGATCGCCTCGGACAACGGAGTTGTCATCGCCGCCAGCTATTGGGGCAAATTTAAGACGACGTTTCAGATGGTATCGGTGGTGTTATTGATTCTGGATATTCCGGCGCTTGCGTTTGTCACGACGATCTGTGTCTGGATCGCGCTGCTGCTGACGATTGTGTCACTTGTTGATTATATTTACAAGAATCATAAAATACTGACAGAAGGGAGTATCTGATATGATAGTCGAACTGATCTCGGTAGGAACAGAGCTGCTGCTTGGCAATATCGTCAATACCAATGCGCAGTATTTATCGGAAACGTGTGCAAAGCTGGGGCTTAACGTCTATTACCAGACGACGGTAGGGGACAACCGGGAGCGCATGACAGAAGTCTTCCGGACGGCGCTCTCAAGAGCCGATCTCGTTATCATCGGCGGCGGTCTGGGACCGACGGAGGATGATATCACGAAGGATGTCTGCGCGGAGCTGATGGGAATGCCGTTAGTCGAGGATCCGGAGGTGCGGGCACATCTGGAGGACTGGTACCGGCAGCGCAAGCGCACCGATATTCCGGATAGCAACTGGCGTCAGGCGCTGGTGCCGGAGGGCGCGGTGGTATTTTCCAACACAAACGGCACAGCTCCAGGACTTGCCCTGGAGAAAAACGGTAAGACCGCGATTCTTCTTCCGGGACCGCCGAACGAACTGTATCCGATGGTGGAAGATCAGGTTTGTGCTTATATTCAGAAACGATCTGACTGTGTGATCTATTCCCAGATGCTCAAAATCTGCGGATACGGGGAGAGCAAGGTGGAGGAGATGCTTCTCGACCTCATCGACCAGCAGACGAACCCGACGATTGCGACCTATGCAAAGACGAAAGAAGTACATTTGCGCGTGACCGCGAGAGCCGAGAGCGAAGACGCGGCAAAACAGCTGTTAAAACCGGTTATCAAAGAGATTAAGAAACGGTTCGGTAATGCGGTTTACACGACGGATGAGCATGAGAATCTGGAGGATGTCGTTGTTCGCCTCTTAAAGAAATACGACCTGACTGTGACAACCGCAGAGTCCTGCACAGGCGGTCTGATCGCCGGACGCATCGTCAACGTGCCGGGGGCCTCAGAGGTCTTTAACGAGGGATACGTGACGTATTCCAACAAGGCAAAGAAAAAGATCCTGGGCGTCAGTAAGGCGACCCTGAAAAAATACGGCGCGGTCAGCGAACAGACGGCGCGTGAGATGGCTGCAGGCGGTGTATTTACGACGGATGCGGATGCCTGTATCGCTGTGACCGGCATCGCCGGACCGGACGGCGGAACCGAGGAGAAACCGGTGGGACTCGTCTATATCGCATGTTATATGAAGGATAAAGTCAAAGTAGAGGAATACCATTTCCGCGGAAACCGCGAGAAGGTGCGTGAGCAGACGGTGATTCAGGCGCTGGATCTGCTGAGACGGTCGATTATTAAGAATTATAAAAAAGATTGATCATGTAAAGGAGGGAGAGCTGACAGGCGGGGAGAAATAGCCGGAAACGTGCTGTTTTTAGAGCGCCATGGATCAGGCTCTCCTTTTTTAGGAGGCGGGGACGATGATTTGGTATAAATATCTGTATCTGGGAGAAACTGCTAAAAAGCATCGTTTTTCGATTCTACAGAAACTCCGCCTCGGAAAGCTACAGCCGGGCGTTCACGTGATCACGCCTGCCTCAGGCGGACACAACCTGCTTGATATCCAGCCTGCCTATGTGCTCCGGCAGAATTATTACCGGGAGCAGGCGGATCTGCTGATCGTAGGGGTCGGCGCGAGCTACCAGGATGCCGTGGAGACGGTGGGGCGGATTGTGGATGAAACGTACCGCGAGACGGGTGGATTTGATGTGAAGACGTATCTGAGAGAGAAGGAAGACAGGCTGAGGAAAAAGAGGTAAGTATTTTGTAGCCTTTGATGAAGATTTTTTGGACTGAAAATGTCTTTTGACCCCAACATCATATGATACGGAGCTGATACATGAATTTGTCAATGAAAGAATAAGAAGTGGGAGGGGATGGATTGCTGCATATTTTGTTCATAATCTTGAAAATACTCGGAATCCTGCTTCTTGTCATTCTGGGACTGTTGTTTCTGTGCCTGATGGCGGTTTTATTTGTCCCGATTCGATACCGGGGGAACGGAAGCTACCACAGTATCAAGGATTTTTGTGTGCATCTGCATATCCATTGGCTGCTTCATGCGGTGTCGTTGCGGATTGCTTATGAAAATGGGCTTCGATATACGGTTAAGTTGTTTGGATTCCGGATTTTCGGGAGTGAGAGTGAAGAGAAAGATACGGAATCTAGGAGTGTGCGGGAAGGCACGCAGGCAGCGGATTCGGATGAGCTGGAATTTGTAAATGCGCAGGAGAAAACAGAGGATGATGATTTAGACACCGGTGAACTGATTTTGCGGGCGGAAGCAGCATCGGAGAAGACAGACGCCGCGATCGAGAAAGCGGAGGAAACTGCCAGGCTGCTGGAGGAGGCGGTGAAGAGACGGAGTGCGCAGAGGGAGGCGGAAATGTCTCAAGCTGTGAAGAATGCAGATGCATTTCCAGATGTGAAGGAGGCGGGAGTGTCAGAGGCAGAAGGAAAAACGCATCGGGCAAAGAATGAATTAAAATCAAATCCCAGCCAGGAAAAGCGTGAATCGTTCCTTCATAGAATCATTAGCTGGTTCAAACAAAAATGGAGCGCCCTGCGGCAATCCCTCTCAAAGCTGCTTACCCGAATCAACAACCTGGAGCACAAACGCCAATCCGTCCTTGCATTTATAGAAAATGAAGAAAATCAGAAGTCATTTCGCCTGATCAAACGCCAGCTCATGCGAGTTCTGCGGCATATATTTCCCAGAAAGCTGTCCGGGCAGGTTACGTTTGGCGTGGAGGATCCTTATTTGATGGGACAAATTTTGAGTGTGGCGGCTTTTTTGTATCCAGTTTACGGAAAGAAGATTGATTTGACTCCGGTCATGGATGCAAATGCGCTGGACGGGGAGCTTTCGTTCCGGGGCAGAGTCCAGATTGGCGTGCTGGCATTGATGGCGCTTCGGATCTGGATGGATAAGAATGTACGGACACAGGTTTATAAATATAGAAACCGAGGAGGAAGATAATATGGCAGACAATCAGTTTGCATCGACAATCGGTGCATTATTTCAGGGTATGGATGAGTTCGTCACGACGAAGACAGTCGTGGGAGAGCCGGTGACAGTTGGCGATGCGATTATACTTCCACTCGTGGATGTAACCTGCGGCATGGCGGCGGGCGCGTTTGGTCAGTCGGCGAAAGAGAAGAATGCGGGCGGCATGAGCGCCAAGATGACGCCGAGCGCGGTGCTGGTCATTCAGAATGGCATGACGAAAGTGGTCAATATCAAGCATCAGGATGCATTGACCAAGGTTCTCGACATGGCACCGGATCTCGTCAATAAATTTGTCGGCGGAAGCACCGGACCGATCGATGCGGAGACGATGCAGACAGCTGAGAAAATGGCGGGCGAGATGGAAGAGAAGAAATAAAGAAATTAAAATCAAAACGCTTCATAGAATGATCATAGCACACGATCGAATGTCAGATGTCTCTGGCAATGATCGCCTGCTATTTAACTTCTTTTGAAAACAGACATTTCAGAGAGGTATCATTCTATGAAGCGTTTATTTGGTTTAGTCCTTTTTTCAATGGGATTTGGCATGACCCTGGTGCTCATTTTCCCAAAGAATTTTCTATGGGTCAGCATCGCCATTTCTCTGATGATTGTCGGGTACAATATGTTTTGCCGATGAGATTCTATGCTTTTTCAAGTGGCAGAATCACTGTAAAGCAGCTACCCTCGTCCACCTGGCTGGATACCTCGATGGTACCGTGCATCAGGTCGATGATCCGTTTCGTGATGGAAAGTCCCAGCCCGTTGCCCTTTTCATTGGGATCCGAGTTCCTGCTGTAAAATTTTTCAAAGATCCGTTTCATCGTGGCGTCATCCATGCCGACGCCGGTATCGCGGATGGAGACACGCACCTTATCTCCTGTGATAACGAGTTTGGCAGAAAGCATACCGCCAGCCGGGGTGAATTTGATGGCATTTTGCAGGAGATTGATCCAGACCTGCTGCAGCATCTCACAGTTGCCGTAAAATTTGCACGCCGTCAAATCAATGTCGAGATTCAGATGCTTTTTCTCCCAGAGCGGTTCCAGCAGAAGAATCGCCTGCCGGATTTGTTCGTCGAGGCTGAACGTCGTGCGGCCAGTCACGATCTCCTGCTTTTCCAGGCGGGAAAGCAGAAGAATGTTGCCGGTCATCGTGGTGAGCTGGCGCGTGCTGTCGATGATGATACGCGTGTATTCATTCCGGTCCGCCTCTGAGAGAGATGGATCCTGCAGCAATGTCGCATAGCCCTCGATGGCGGCGAGCGGTGTCTTGAACTCATGGGAAACCGTGGTCACGAAATCATTTCGCAGCGATTCGATGCTGTTTAACTCCTGCACCATACGGTTAAAATTGTCGGTTAGTTCACAGATCGCCTGCAAAGACTTCGAATTTGGCACATGAACAGAAAAGTCTCCGTCTGCTACCTGCTTAGCGGCAAGGCTGATGGAACCGATCGGGCAGAGGATTTTCGACCAGAGGAACAGCGACAGCGCGATACTGAACGCAAGGCTGCTCAAAAATGACATCAGACGCGGAAAATTCGGACCGAAAATCCGAAAAACTTCGTGTTTATCTGTTCCGCTTGTGAGCAGCGAGACAAAATATCCGGTCAGCATCGGTATCAACGAGGACACCAGGAAGAAAAAGACCAGGAGGGTCAGCCAGTAGAGTGGAATCTGGAAATATTTGGTAAAGTTCTTGCTGATCATGCTTCTGTTTTCACCGCCTTATAGCCGAGACCCCGCACGGTCATGATGATAAAATCATCGCAGTTTTTAAACCGTTCGCGCAGCCGGTTGACATGCACATCGACCGTCCGTTCGTCGGTTGTCGAGTCAAGCCCCCAGATTTCGTCCATGAGCTGCTGCCTCGTGAAAATCTTATTTGGATAAGAAAGTAATTTATATAGAAGATAAAATTCTTTCTGCGGCAGAAGCGTCTCCTGCCCGTTGACCGTGACCGTCAGTGCATCGTAGTCGAGCATCGTATTTTGGCAGACAATCCGATGCTCCGTCGCGATCTTGGCGCGTTTGAGCAGGGCGCCAACCCGCAGAACCATCTCATTGACATCGATTGGCTTCACCATGTAGTCATCCGTGCCTGCCTGAAAGCCGCGCTGCTTGTCTTCGAAGCGCTCTTTGGCGGTGATAATCAGGATCGGCATCGTAAATCCACTCGTCCGCAGGTGCTCAATCAGTTCATATCCGTCCATTCCGGGCATCATAATATCCGAAATAATGAGATCTACATATTCAGAATCTAAAAGAGATAATGCTTTTTCGCCGCTTTCTGCCGGAAGCGCCAGATAACCATTGTTGGTGAGTACCGTGCAGAACAGGGAACGCAGTTTCGCATCATCTTCTACCACGAGAATGTGAAACATATCCGTAAATCCTCCCTATAATTCAATTAAAAAGATGTAATATCATAAGTACTCATAGTATACCACATAAGTTTAAACTGATTGTGAACGGTGCAACACATTTTTTTCATGGTTCGTTTACATTCAGTTTATATGTAGTTGAAACTCGTTTAAAAATGGGATGTTATACTAGGGACAATTAGGAAAAACCAGAAAGGAATATGCGAAATGAGTAAACTATCTTCTCTGATGGAAGCGGCAAAGCAGAATAAAAAGAAAACAGCCATCATCGCGGTGGTGGTGCTGATCGTACTTACGGCGCTTTTTATGCGCTTCAAGGGCGGCAGCAAAGGAGGTCCAGGCGGCGGTCCGGGAGGTCCGGGCGGCATGCAGGACACGCAGATGGACAATGTGGCGACGGTTGCGGCTGAGAATCCAAAGATCGGAACGATCGAGCGGACAACCAGCACATCCGGTACTGTCGAGGCATCGGACGTTGTCTATGTCTATGCGAAGGCATCCGGCGATGTGACGGGTGTCAACGTCAGCGTCGGTGATATGGTAACAGCGGGTCAGCTTCTCTGTACGATCAATACCGAACAGGTTGAGACGGCGAAAAATGCGATGGACTCCGCCTCTGTTAACCTGACCGAGGCACAGAGCAATTTAAGCCGTATGCAGCTTCTTTATCAGGGAGGAGATATTTCTGATCAGGAATGGGAGCAGTACCAGAACCAGGCGAAGACGGCACAGTTAAATTATGAATCGGCAAAATTAAACTACGACCGTCAGGTGGAATACAGTTCCGTGACCGCACCGATCTCCGGCAAGATTGAGACGATGGATATTGATGTATATGATCATGTCAACCAGCAGGCGCAGCTCTGCGTTATCTCCGGTGAGGGAGATAAACGGGTATCGTTCTTCGTATCCGAGCGTGTTATGAGCAACTTAAACCAGGGCGACGCGATGACGATTGTAAAAGATGGAACAACTTATGATGGTGTGATTACCGATGTCAGCAGCATGGCGGACGAGAGCAACGGTCTGTTTAAGATAAAGGCAGAGCTGCCGGAGGCGAACAGCCTTTCAACGGGAAGTACTGTCAAGGTAACAGTAACTTCTGAGCGTGCAGAGAATGTCATGACCGTGCCGGTAGATGCAATCTACTATGATAACGGCGTTGGAAATGTCTATGTTTACCAGGACGGAACGGTACATAAAGTGGAAGTCGAAGTGGGGCTTTATAATACAGAGCTGGCGGAGATCAAGTCGGGGCTGACGGCAGATGATCTCGTCATCAGTACATGGAGTTCCCAGCTTTATGAGGGTTCAACTGTTAACTTAAAGGGTGAAGAAACAGATGCGGCAGCAGCGGATGAAGCTGGAAACCAGAAAGCCGATGCCCCGGCAGGCTCTGAAAATGGACAGAAAGCGGGCGCTCCGGCAGATGGCGGAAACGATCAGCCTGCGGGTGGTGCAGGTGCTCCGAACGATGCAAAAAATGGACAGAAACAGTAGGACGGGAGGAATGTAAGACATGGGAGTAACGAAATATATCCTGAAACATCCGGTTACTACTGTCATGGCTCTGTTGTGTCTGGTTGTATTCGGTATTTCATCGGTCTTTTCGGCAAAGCTGGAGCAGATGCCGGATATGGAGACGCCGATGCTGATTATCATGGCAAATTATTCAGGCGCAGGACCGGAGGATATCAGCGAGCTGGTAACCGAACCGATCGAGGATGCGATCGGCACGCTAGAGGGCGTGGACACGATTTCCTCCACATCGAGCGATGGACGTTCGATGGTCATGCTTCAGTACGATTACGGCACCGATATGGATGAGGCGTATGACAACTTAAAGCAGAAACTGGACAATATCCAGCGGGAGCTGCCGGATGATGTGGAACCGAGCGTTATGTCGATGAACTCCAATCAAGGAGACAGCATGATGCTTTCGATTGCACATAAGACGCAGACAAACCTCTACGATTATGTGGATCAGAAGATAGTACCTGAATTAGAGCGAATTTCTTCAATTGCAAACATTGAGACGCGAGGCGGTTCTTCTAAGTATGTCAGCATTGAATTACAGTCTGAAAAAATGGATCAGTACAATCTGACCATGCAGGATGTTGCGAGTGCGATCAGCGATGCAAACGTGGCATCCCCGTCGGGTGAGGCAGATGCCGGAAACCTGGAGCTTTCCGTTACTACCTCCTTAAAAACAGAACAGGTAAATGAGCTGCAGGATATTCCAATCAAGACGCCGGCAGGACAGATTATTTCTCTGTCGGATGTGGCAAATGTGTATGAGGCAACGAAAGACCGGGGCGGCATTTCCCGTTACAACGGTCAGGAGACGATCTCCATTTCGATTCAGAAGCAGCAGGACAGCACAGATATGGAAGTGTCCTCGGCTGTAAAAGAGAAAATTGAAGAATTGATGGCAGATGATTCGGATCTGACGATCACGGTTGCAAATGATACATCTGACACGATTCTTGATTCCTTAAAAGACGTAGCAGAGACAATGGTTCTGGCGGTTATCATCTCCATGCTCATCATTTTCCTGTTCTTTGGCGATTATAAGGCGTCCTTGATCGTCGGAAGTTCCATTCCGACTTCGATTTTGATGTCCTTGATTGCGATCACGATGGCAGGATTTTCGTTGAACGTTATCACGATGAGTGCGCTGGTACTCGGCGTCGGCATGATGGTCGATAACTCGATCGTTGTACTGGAGAGCTGTTTCCGTGCAACGGCGGAGCAGGAAGACAAGGGGGCGCTTGGCTATTTTTCGGCAGCGCTTCACGGAACCGGCATTGTCATCAACTCGATCATCGGTTCGACGATCACGACCTGTGTCGTATTCCTGCCGCTGGCATTCTTAAACGGTATGACCGGACAGATGTTCAAACCGCTGGGATTCACGATCGTGTTCTGTATGTCGGCGTCCCTGCTTTCTGCGATGACGGTGGTTCCACTGTGCTATTTGTTCTACAAACCGAGCGAGGCGAAGCGCGCCCTGATGGGACGTCCGATTGAACGTTTACAGAAATGGTACCGCGGCATCATGGACCGTCTGTTAAACCACAAGGCGATGGTTATGGGATTTTCGGTTCTGGTACTTGTACTGACGGTAATTCTGGCGAGCGGAATGCAGACGGAGCTGATGACATCGGATGATACCGGTACGGTCAGCGTCAGCATAGAGACGCGTCCGGGGCTGAAACAGGAAAAGATCGAGGAAGCGCTGGCAGAAGCGGAGGCGATTGTTTCCGCGAGCGACCAGGTTGATTCGTACATGCTGCGTTACAACGGAGACAGCGGCGAGATCAGTGCCTATCTGAAAGATGACCGTACCATGAAAACAGACGATGTAGCCGATCAGTGGCAGAAAGAGATGGATAACATTGCAAACTGTACGATCGACGTATCGGCATCGACTTCCATGAGCTTCATGGGAAGACAGCGCGGCTATGAAGTGATTCTTCACGGCACGCAGTATGATGAATTAAAAGAAGTTAGTGATAAGATTGTCAAGGAAATGACAGCAAGAACGGATGTCATCAACATCCATTCCAGTATTGAGAATAATGCACCGATCATTACCCTGAAGATTGATCCGGTCATGGCAAAGGCGTATGGACTCACGGCTTCCAGTATCGGAACGACGATCAACCAGATGTTGAGCGGTATCGACGCGACGACACTTAAAATTGACGGCGAGGACATTACGGTAACGGTTGAGTATCCGGAGGGCGAGTACGAGACAGTTGATAACATAAAAGATATTATTTTGACGGGAACAAACGGACAGAAGGTGGCACTGACCGATGTGGCAAATGTCGTATTTGAGGACAGTCCGGCTTCGATTTCCAGAACCGACGGTGCATATGAGATCACAATCTCTGCCGATTACACCGGTGATAATGTACAGCAGCAAATCAACAGTGAGGTAATTACTCCGAACTTAAGCGGTACAATCAGCATTGGGCAGAACAGCCGTGACCGTATGATGAAGAGTGAGTTCAGCTCCCTGTACCGCGCGATTGCGATTGCAGTATTCCTGGTATTCGTTGTCATGGCGGCACAGTTTGAGTCTGTGAAGTTTTCCATCATGGTTATGACGACCATCCCGTTCAGTTTGGTTGGTTCCTTCGGATTACTGAAGCTGACCGGCGTCAGCATCAGTATGACGTCCCTGCTTGGCTTCCTGATTCTGGTCGGAACTGTTGTAAATAACGGTATTCTCTACGTGGATACGGTCAACCAGTATCGCTCCACGATGGATCTGCGGACAGCGCTCATCGAGGCAGGTGCGACCCGTATCCGACCGATTCTGATGACAAGTATGACAACCATCCTCTCGATGATTCCGATGGCACTGGCAATCGGAAGCAGCGGTTCCACGACACAGGGTCTGGCGATCGTAGATATCGGCGGTCTGAGCGCAGGTGTGATTGTCGCGCTCTTCATGGTTCCAGTATATTACGCACTGCTGAGCCGGAAACCGAAGGAAGAGATACCGGACATAGATTAATTGGAAACAGAATAGGATAATTGTTAAAATCAGATATATCGGAATGGAGTGACATACATGAATCGAAATAAAAAAATATGTCTGAAGCATCGGATGGCGGCCGGTGCAGTAGCCTGCTCACTGGGGCTTTTCCTGGCGGCAGGTGTGCCGGTTCAGGCATTGGCAGCCAGCCCGCAATTTGCATATTCCACAGAAAAATGGGCTTCGCTGCAGGATGATAAGCTCGAGTTTGATGAGATTGCTGACTTGATCCATGAGTACAACAGCACGGTGGAGAAGAACCAGATCGAGTACAAGGATTATCAGGGCAAAGACAGCAATGAGATCGCGCAGGAATATTATGACGCGGCAGATGAGATCGAGAGCAGTATCGAGTACCCGGATTCAGATGATGCGAATTATGGTTCCGCACTGGCAGCAGCACAGAGAAGCGAGGCTTCCGCGACCCAGATGCGCGAGCAGGGCGATAATAACGTCGATGATGCGAATGTTAAGGCGTGGGGGTATACGCAGACCGAGAAATCGTTGGTACAGCAGGCGCAGAACCTGATGATCCAGTACTGGAATGCCCAGGAAAACTTAAAGAGTGTGCAGAACCAGGTGTCCAAGGCAGAAAAAGACTATGAGACGGCAAATTTAAAGCTTTCATCCGGAAGCGCGACCCAGACGGATGTGCTGGATGCCAAGGAGACTCTTTTAAAGGCGCAGGCGTCCATCACGACGGCGGAGAGCAATATTGCATCGACGAAGGAATCCCTGTGCCAGATGCTTGGATGGAAATATGGCGCATCAGTAGAAATCGGTGCATTACCGGACCCGCAGGAACAGATGAGTGCATCGGTCAACCTCGAAGAGGACATTGCGAAAGCACAGGAAAATAATTATCAGTTAAAGATTCTGGCACGTCAGGTCAACAATGCGATGACAAGCACCCTTAAAGAGCAGTACCAGACAACTCTGACCAGCGGAAAGGAGGCAGTCAAGTCGAATGTCCAGTCGGCTTATCAGAATCTGAAGCTGTCTGAGGCACAGTATGAACAGGCAAAACGCAGCCTTGAATTAGAAGAAAAGACGAAACAGACCAACGACCGCAAGCTGGCAGCCGGACTTATCAGCCAGAACGCATACCAGAGCGCAACCTATTCCTATGAATCGGCATCCATGGCAAAAGAGACGGCAGCGATGTCGCTTCTCCAGGCGCAGCTCGCCTACCAGTGGGCGGTGGGCGGCCTGGCATCCACGCAGTAGAAAGGGGTGGGCGGATGATGCGAAATCTGAAAGGAAAATGGATGAACGCGGAAGCTGGGACAGAGCAAAAGATGCGCAAGGGGCAAGAAAGAGACCGAAGCGGTGCAAGTGCTTTGGATGTGCATCTGGACGGTTATAATGTGAAACGAATCGGAAAAAGCAGATTGAGTCGTTCGATCGGAATTGCCCTGGCGGCTTGTATTCTTGTATCGAGCCCGGCGCAGGCGGCGAAAACGCCTTTGATTTCCGGCACAGAAAGTGATTCAGACAGCGAGGCAGATGGTCCGGCGCTGGAAGATGGCACCATAACCGAAAACAGCGCAGACAACACGATCGCCAGCCAGTCCGGCTCCTATACGGAGGAACAGCTCGCGGATTCTGTGATAGAGTACGGGGAACTGGAGGCGCTGGTGCGGCGCGGCAATGGAACGGCTGTCAGCGCCGATTACAGTTATCAGGACAGCCTTGCCGTCTACCAGGAAGCCTACGATGCGATGATTTCCGGTGCCCGGGATATGAACTATAAAGCAGATGAGCTCGAAGATGCGGGCGGAGATGAGGCACTGATCGGCACCTATGAGCGAAATGCACAAACGCTGTCGATGGCAGCGAAGCAGTATAAAAAGTCGCTCACTTCCTTAAATTCGGCGTCAAGCCGTGCGTCCAGAAACCGGACGGTCTGGCAGGTCGTAAAGACCGCACAGATCCAGTGGGGCACCTGCCGGCAGCTTCAGGACGAGGTGGAGGCGGCTGCCAAGACGGCAGAGAACTATCAGGCGCAGGCAGATCGCAAAGAGCGGGAACTGGCAGCGGGGCTTTGCACGGAGACGGATCTGCTGCAGGCTCAGAAAAACCTGCTAAGCGCCCAGACAGCATTACAATCCACGACCGATCAGGCAAATAAGGCGCTGCGCCAGCTTGCCATTTTACTTGGAAAGAGCGGAACTTCTATTACGCTGGGGGAAATTCCAGCCGTATCGGCAACGGAACTGGCTTCTATGAATCTGGATGCGGACCGCGCGGCAGCTGTCATTGCAAATTCCAGTGTCAAATCAGCTAGACGATCCTCCGCAACCGGAGATGCGGCGCGCCAGCTGCGCCACCAGCAGATCGAGGAAGCCGAGAGCGCCGCAAGCGCCTCAGCGGATGAGCAGTACGCTGAGATAGCGGCATTAAGCCTAGAACGTGACGCGGCGCAGGCAGCCTACCAGTCTGCCGAAAAAACATACGGCGCCACCCAGATTAAGTATCAGTCCGGTGCGATTAATAAAGCAACGTATTTACAGGGTGAGGCGTCTTATCTGCAGAAAAAAGCAGAACTAGAGACTGCCGAGATTTCCCTGCGGACGGCGTATGATGCGTATGAGTGGATGTTGAAAGGGGTTGCGTGAGGATTAAGTGATTGCGTTTCCTAAGATTGTATGTTTTGTATGGATACGTGAAATGGAATTTTATAAGATGGGTTTGAAAAAGGATGTGCCAAGGCACATTCTTTTTCATGCTTTCGGTGTGAGAACAAATTTGTATTTGCGTATTGTTCCGGTCAATGGTACAATCATAGGCGGAATTTTGAACCGGTAAACGATAGACTGAAAGGGTACGCCCGTTCACGGACCCATGGAAAAGGCCGGAAATGAAAACGGGAGGAACATATAGATGCAGCAGGAGAATATGAAGACATTGGAATCCCTGGAAGATTTTCGGCATTTTTCGGAAAAAGAGCTGGAAATACGGTTTGACCAGCTTAAGAAACAGATTGTACCAGCGGACAAGACAATCCGGGAGCAGGCAGAAAAGCATTGGGGGCATGTGGCAAAACCGCTTGGCAGTCTGGGAGTCCTGGAGGAAGATATTGTGCGGGCGGCGGCAGCGCAGGGGGAGGAAGTGCCAGACTTCTCCAAGCGTGCGCTTTTAATTTTTTGCGCAGATAATGGGGTAGTCGAAGAAGGAGTATCACAGACCGGGCAGGAGGTTACGGCGGCAGTTGTTTCGAATATGACACGCGGGAGGAGCTGTTCCTGCCTGATGGCAGAAAAGGCAGAGACAGATGTGTTTCCGATCGATATGGGAATTGCCTGTGAGGTAGAACATCGGGGAGAACTTCATCCCCTAACGGAACGGAAAATCCGCCGTGGAACTTCCAATTTTACAAAAGCAGCAGCGATGACGCGCCAGGAGGTGTTGACAGCCATTTTGACGGGAATCGATGCAGTGCGTGTGCTGAAGGAGCAGGGGTACCGCTTGTCTGCAGTGGGTGAAATGGGGATCGGCAATACGACGACCAGCAGTGCGGTCGCATCGGTTCTGCTGCAAAAGGATCCAGAACTTGTCACTGGAGCTGGGGCGGGTTTAGATTCGGCTGGATTGAAACGGAAAACGGAGGCAATCCGGCGTGGAATCGGACTGCATCACCCGGATCCCATGGATGGCATGGAGGTATTGCAAAAGGTAGGCGGATTCGATCTGGCGGCGATGGCAGGTGCTTTTTTGGGCGGTGCCATCTATCATGTTCCGGTTGTGATTGACGGGGTTATCGCGGCAGCTGCGGCGGCAGCTGCTGGAAGAATTGCACCGGCAGCGAAGGACTATATGCTGGCAGCCCATGTATCGGCGGAACCGGCGTCTATCTGGCTGCTTGATTTGATAGGAGTAACTCCGGCTATCCAGGCGGGACTTCGACTCGGAGAAGGTACAGGGGCGCTGGCGCTGTTTCCACTGCTGGATATGGCGCTGTCCATTTACCGGGATATGGATACGTTTGCGGAGATGGAAATAGAGGAATATAAGCCGCTGGTGTGATGAGATATACGGATTAAAACATTTTTTGCGTATGTTTTTAAAGCATGGAAACTGCTGCAATTCGGTGAAAAAGAGGATAAATGAACGATGTTATATATAGTTACAGGCGGCAGTGGCAGCGGTAAGTCTGAATATGCCGAACAGACTGCCGTGCAGTGCCGGAACAGGAACGGTGGGACACTCTGGTATCTGGCGACGATGCGGATTTGGGATGATGAAGGCAGAAAACGGGTGGAGCGCCATCGGCGGATGCGCGCGGCAAAAGGGTTTGAGACGATTGAGCGGTATACGGGGTTAGAAACATTAGAATTAGAGGAGAGATTCGAAGAGTCCAATTCGGCTGGTTTGGACGCTGAACAGGAAAACGATAGTTTGAAGCGCTGGGAGTCCTGCCGAGTGGCACAAAAACCAGTGCTTCTCCTTGAATGTATGTCCAACCTTGTCCTCAATGAATTTTATGCTCAGGAAAATGGTGCGCAAGAGCGGATTCTGCAAGGAATAAAACACTTGCAAAACCAGTGCCATGACCTTATCATTGTAACGAATGAGATCTTTTCGGACGGTGTGACGTATGATCTGGAATCGGAGCGGTACATAGAGCTTCTGGGACGGATCAACCGGGAACTGGGACAGATGGCGGATTCGGTGACGGAAGTGGTGTATGGAATTCCGATTGCGGTGTCAACACCTGTTTTTGCAGCCGATGAAAGGACAAAAGATGTAGGGTAGTCAGTGAGTGGAACAGAGCGGAATGCCTGCTAAAGTTATGGTTGCCAGAATAGAGTCAGGGGGATCGAAGATTGAATCTGATAGGAAGTTTTGTCATTGCATTTTCCATGTATTCACGCATTCCGATGCCGCGCATGGACTGGACGGAAGAGCGGATGCGCTATGCGCTCTGTTTTTTCCCGCTGATCGGGGCGGTGATCGGGGTGGTAGAGATAGCCGCGTTTGCGCTCTGTGAAATTTTGGGTGCTGGAGTTTTGTTCCGGACCTGCCTGTTGACGGCGGTTCCACTATTGATTACTGGTGGAATCCATATGGACGGGTATCTCGATGTGACGGATGCGCGCCATTCCTACGGCGAGCGGGAAAAAAAGCTGGCGATTTTAAAAGATCCACATACGGGGGCGTTTGCGATCATCGGTCTGGGGCTGTACCTGCTTCTCTATGCGGGGGCAGTTTCTGAGCTTGTGGGAGCAGATGTGTGGCTGCTGCCGGGGGCGCTTATGCTGGAACGCGCCTGCAGCGGCTATTCGGTGGTGGCATTTCCAAAGGCGAAAAAGGACGGGCTTGCCGCTGAATTTTCCAGAAGTGCCGAGACAAAGGTTGTTCGCGTGAGTATGGCAGTTTTAGCAGTGTTGGCGATCAGCTGGATGATTTACTGGGGACATCTGCGCGGCGCTCTGGCAGCCTTAACAGCACTTGCGACTTTCGTTTGTTATTATCGTTTTTCCATGCGGGAATTTGGCGGCATCAACGGCGATCTGGCAGGGCATTTTCTGCAGAGCTGCGAGCGGAATGTGGTGCTGGTGCTGGCGGCGATGCGGCTGGCAGGTACGTGCCTGCGATTTTTGAATTTTTAAGCGAGGAAAACCAGAATGATTTTTATAATTGGCGGCAGGGAACAAGGAAAGACAGCGTATGCGATGAAATTGTGGGAAAAACGTACTTTGGAACGGAGGAAAACAAAAGACTTATCCACCGTTCTGAATCGATCGAAAAATCCAGAAGCGTGTAGAGTTACGGCACGCATCGCGGACGGGAGATTAGAAACGGACGAACAGACGATCATGCAGGCGGATCTGATCACGCATTTTGAACTGTTTGTGAGGCGTGAGATGGAAGCTGGGCGCGATCCATACGTGTTTGCAGAACGCCTGATGCAGGAAAATCCGGATGCATTCGTGACGGCGGATGAAATCGGCTGCGGCATTGTGCCGATGGAAGCATTTGAGCGCGATTATCGGGAGACAGACGGGCGCATTTGCCAGCGGATCGCCGCATATTCGGAGGAAGTGCACCGGGTTATCTGCGGTCTGGGAATGCGGATCAAATAAAAGAATAGTTGGGAGTAGACAAAATGACAGCAATCAGTAAAGTATTGACAGGAATGATAGAAGGTAGAATGGTCGGATATCACTTAGCTGCGATTCTGGCAGGTTATCTTCTGGATCTGTGCCTGGGTGATCCGCATTCGATGCCGCATCCGGTCCGGGCGATCGGAAATCTGATTGTGTGGCTGGAAAAATATTTGCGTCCAGCTGGAAAAAAGCATGCAACGGAACGGGGGGAACGCCGCGCGGGCGTTCTTTTTGTGTGTCTGGTGCTGCTTGTGACAGGCAGTGTGGCAGGCGCAATCCTCTGGATTTCCCGTCTGGGCGGCATCTGGATTCAGACAGTAGTCGAGGCGGTCATGACTTACTATCTGCTGGCGGCGCGCTCCCTGCGGGATGAGAGCATGGCGGTCTGCCGGAAGCTGGAGGCGGGAGAGATCGAGGAAGCCCGCTATGCAGTGTCGATGATTGTCGGGCGCGATACGAAACCTCTTTCAGAGGCGGGGATCGCACGGGCGGCAGTTGAGACGGTAGCGGAAAATGCGTCGGATGGAGTGATTGCGCCTTTGTTTTATCTGGCGATCGGAGGTCCGCTTCTTGGCTGGCTGTACAAGGCAGTCAACACGATGGATTCGATGGTCGGATATAAAAATGACAGATATCTGCATTTTGGACGCGCGGCAGCAAAACTGGACGATCTGGTAAACCTGATTCCGTCGCGTCTGGCAGCGCTTTTATTGATAGTCTCTGCATACCTTTTACGATATGACGGAAAGAATGCTTACCGTATCTGGCGGCGTGATCGCCGGAACCACAAAAGCCCCAATTCCGCGCAGACCGAGTCGGCATGCGCCGGCGCGCTGGGCTTGCGACTGGCGGGCGATGCCTGGTATTTCGGCAAGTTAGTTCCGAAGCCATATATCGGTGATGAGATACACCCGATTGAACCGCAGGACATCCGCCGGGTCAACCGCCTGATGTATGGAGCGGCGGGAATCATGGGACTTCTGGCATTGGTGATGCGGGCCGTGATTTTGTTTTGATAAGGGAATTTTAACAAAGAAGAATATAAAAAAGGAAAAAAATCCAAATAATGAAACAATCAAACAGATAAAAATATCAAAAACAGAACGAAGGAAAGAGTAACCAGATAAAGAATACACAAAAAAGAGGGAACAACAGGGAGGAAGCATCTATGCCATACACGCACGGCGGCGATATTTACGGTGATGCAGCCGTAGAGTTAGATTTTTCAGTCAATACAAATCGTCTTGGAATGCCGCAGGCTGTCCGTGATGCTGTGATGGCATCGGCGGCTGCTTGGGAACAATATCCGGATGCTTTATGCCGGAAGCAGCGGCGTGCAGCGGCTGCTTTTTATGAGGCAGACGGCACGCCGATTCCGGAGGACTGGCTCGTGTTTGGAAACGGTGCTTCGGATATTTTATATGCAGTTGTCTCAGCGATTCGGCCCAAACAGGCGATTTTGCTGGCACCGGGATTTTCGGAGTATGAGCAGGCGCTTCGGATGTGCGGCTGCGAGATCCGGTGGCTTCATTTAAAGGATGAAAATGGATTTTCCCTGGAGAGTGCGAGGGAAGAATTGTATGCCATGCTTTGCGATGGCTCCGGGGATGCATCGAAGATAGATTCGGTCCCAACTTTATCCTCTAAACGTGAAAACGTCTGGGAAAAAATTTTGATTCTCGGAAATCCCAATAACCCGACAGGGCGCGCCATTTCAGCCACCGAGCTGGAAAGGTTGGCACAGGTCTGCCGGGAAACACATACCTGGCTTATGCTGGACGAGTGTTTTCAGTGGTTTTTGGATACACGGAGAGAATGTTCGTTTGTTGGAAATTTGTTAAATGGTGTTGGAGATCACGTTATCCTCTTAAATGCCTTGACCAAAATCTGCTCAATGGCAGGCCTTCGCCTGGGCTATGGCATCATCTCCAATGCCGGACTCCGGGAACGCCTCGAGAAGTTCCGCCAGCCGTGGAGTGTCTCGGCTCCGGCACAGGCGGGCGGGGTGGCGGCATTTGCGGTACTGGCGGATCATTCAGAAGGAAATCTGCTGGAATGGACGGTTAAATCTTTGCAGACGGAACGTCCGCGGCTGGCGGAAAAACTGGAAGAACTGGGATTTATCGTTTATCCGTCCCAGACAAATTATCTGTTGTTCCGTTCGCCGGATGAGGATTCGCGCGATTACAAACAGGGTTGTTTAGAGCATGGCATTTTGATTCGCGCCTGTGAGAATTTTGAGGGGCTGAACCGTCATTATTACCGGGTGGCGGTGCGGAACCGGGGAGAAAATGAAAGGTTGATAAATATTTTGAAAGAGGTACAATCTGAAGAAAAACACAATGTGAATTTGTAATATAAAACGAACCCGTAACTGTTCAGTAGGTCTGCGCATTTACTGCGCTGACCGTACGAAAACATGGGCCAGCAGGCAAAAATCCCATTGCCGTAGGCAATTTTTAATGGATTATTGCGCGTGACTGTGAAGGTACTGAACAGTTACACGAACCCATAAAATAGCCTCTGTCATTTGAAAGGACAAATGGCAGAAAAATAGTTTCGGTTAAGCACAAAATAGCTTCGAATTAAATAGCTTTGAGCAACCATTATTTGGTAAGACACTCAAAAATAAGGAGGATTTCACCGTGGCAAAAGCAATCATGATACAGGGAACGATGTCCAATGCGGGAAAAAGCCTGCTGGCGGCGGGACTCTGCCGGATTTTCAAGCAGGACGGCTATCGCGTGGCGCCGTTTAAATCGCAGAATATGGCGCTGAACTCCTATATTACCAGCGAGGGATTGGAAATGGGACGTGCACAGGTAGTGCAGGCGCAGGCGGCGGGCTGTGAGCCATCGGTGGACATGAATCCGATTCTCTTAAAGCCATCCAGCGATGTCGGTTCTCAGGTGATCGTGCGCGGTGTCCCGATCGGCACAATGCCCGCGAAGGAATATTTCAAGTATAAAAAGCAGCTAATCCCGGAAATCAAGAAAGCGTTTCAGCACTTGTCCGAACAGTACGATATCATCGTGATTGAGGGCGCCGGCAGCCCGGCGGAGATCAACTTAAAATCGGATGATATCGTGAACATGGGAATGGCGCGCATGGCGGGTGCGCCGGTGCTGCTTGCCGGGGACATCGACCGGGGCGGTGTGTTTGCACAGCTCTATGGAACGGTAGCGCTTCTGGAACCGGATGAACAGGCGATGGTAAAGGGGCTTATCATCAACAAATTCCGCGGCGATAAGACGATCCTGGATCCAGGTGTTGAGATGATCGAGAAATTATGCAAGATTCCGGTGGTCGGCGTTGTTCCGTACATGGACGTGGATATCGAGGACGAGGATAGCTTAAGCAGCCGCCTTTCATCCACAGGGCGGAATAATACCCTTAAACAGGAAAACGAGTCATCTGAAAAACATGTAGAGGCATGGATCGACATTGCAGCCATCCGCTTTCCGCGTTTATCCAATTTCACTGATCTGAACGTCTTTGACCCGATCCCCGGCGTTTCGGTGCGTTATGTGAGCCGCCTGTCTGAGCTGGGACGACCGGATCTGATTGTTCTTCCGGGAACGAAGAATACGATCGAGGATCTGCTCTGGATGCGGCAGAATGGTCTGGAAGCGGCAGTTTTAAAGAAAGCAGCCGGAGGAACGCCGATCTGGGGCATCTGCGGCGGCTATCAGATGATGGGACAGACGCTGTCAGATCAGGAAGGAACCGAGGCGGGTGTGCCTGGGCGTACGATCTCCGGTATGGGACTTCTGCCGTTACAGACACAGTTTCAGGAAGAAAAGACCAGGACACAGGTCAAGGGATGTTTCGGGACGGTCAGCGGTATCTTTTCCGGGCTTTCGGGGATGGAGGCGGAAGGATATGAAATACATATGGGAGAGACATCATCGGTCGGCGGTGATATTGTTAAGAACGTGATCAAGGAGCAGGAAAAAGCCGTAAATCATAGTTTATTGAAACTCAGGGAAGAACAGGCGGGAAACCACACTGAAAAACAGGATGGCTGCTGCCGGGACAACCTTTACGGCACTTACGTCCACGGCATTTTTGACAAGGCAGAGGTGGCGGAGACGATTGTCTGTGCGCTGATGAAAGAAAAAGGAATGGAGCCGGAAGTCGGCGGATTATCGTTTGATTATGAGAAATACCGGGAAGAGCAGTACAACCGGCTGGCAGACACGATGCGGAAGTACTTGGATATGGAAGCAATTTACCGGATTCTGGAAGAGGGAGTGTAGATAGATGGATGAGAAAATGAAAGAACTCAGTCAGGTATTGCCGTCGGAGATCGAGGCGAGAAGTTTTGAGATTATCACCGAGGAGCTGGGGGAACGGACATTTCCGGAGAAAGAAGCACCAATTGTGAAACGCGTGATTCACACGACAGCCGACTTTGAGTACGCAGATTCGCTTGTATTTTCACCGGGCGCAGTCGATAAGGCGTTGGAAGCCCTGAAAAATGGGGCGTGCATCGTGACTGATACGAATATGGGAAAATCCGGCATCAACAAGCGCGCGCTTGCGTCGCTGGGCGGCGAGGTCTACTGTTTTATGGCGGACGAGGATGTCGCGAAGAAGGCGGCAGCGTCCGGGACCACCCGTGCGGTTGCCAGCATGGACAAGGCGGCAGAAATGGGAAAAGACTGTATTTTTGCAGTTGGGAATGCACCGACCGCGCTGGTGCGTCTGTACGAGTTGATTCAGGAGGGAAAAATCCACCCGAAGCTCATCATCGGCGTGCCGGTCGGCTTTGTCAATGTCGTGCCGTCCAAGGAATTGATTATATCCCTGCCGGACACTCCTTATATTGTGGCAAGAGGCAGAAAAGGCGGCAGCAATGTAGCCGCCGCGATCTGCAATGCATTGATTTATCAGTTGACGCGCAAATAAGATGTGATGGTGTTAAATCTGCGGTATTAAAATGTACATGGATGCATTCTCAAAAGATATGCTGGATATGGTTGGATGTTTATCAGCAGCCAAAGCCACCGCCGCCACAGCAGCAGCACAGAAGCAGGATCCAGATCAGGCAGTCGCAGTTGTTGCCGCCGCATCCGTGGTCAAAGCATCCGCCGCCACATCCGCCGCAGCACAGCAGAATCAGAATCAGGAAGAGACAGTTGTTGTTGCCGAAACCGCCGCATCCACAGCCACAATTACAGCCGCAGCTTCCTCCGTTGTTATCACATCCGCAACCGCAGTTGGTAGCCGCTAAATCACTCATGGTTATGTCCTCCGAGATTTTCTATACACTTCATCATATGAGGGGCAGCTTGCCACAGTTTCCATAAATCAGGAAAATTAGGACGGAAATATTTTACTATAAATTTTTTGTTGAAATAATCGAGATAACCGAGATAACCGGGCGGATCGACATGGATGTTTATCCATAACGATTTGTCACAGAACATTGTACAACGAAATGAAAAGAGGAATGAAAATGGAACCGTTATATTATCAGACACCGTATGTAAAAGAATTTGATGCCATCGTCACCGCCTGCCGTCCGGCAAAGCACGGATTTGAGGTGGAACTTTCCCAGACCGGATTTTACCCGGAGGGCGGCGGACAGCCGTCGGACACCGGACGGATCGGGGAAGTGCACGTGACACATGTGGAGGAGAAACATGGCGTGGTTGTTCATGAGACGGACGCGCTGCTGGAGGTGGGAAGCACCGTTCACGCGGCCATCGACTGGGAACAGCGTTTTTCCAACATGCAGCAACATACGGGAGAACATATCATATCGGGGCTGATTCATGCCGCATACGGATATGATAATGTCGGATTTCATATGGGACACGATGAAGTGACGGTCGATCTGAATGGTCCGCTTAACTGGGAACAGTTAAAGGAAATCGAGAAGAAGGCAAATGCGGTTGTCTGGGCGAATCTTCCGGTACAGGTAACATATCCGGGTGAGGAGGAATTGAAAACCATCGATTACCGCAGCAAGAAAGAGCTGACCGGTCAGGTCCGCATCGTAGAGATTCCGGGGGCGGATATCTGTGCCTGTTGCGGCACACACGTGGATTACACGGGAGAGATCGGCGTGATCAAGGTGCTTTCCCTGATGAATTACAAGGGCGGCGTGCGTTTCTCCATGCTCTGTGGTGACCGTGCGCTGGAGAATTTTGAGGCGAAGACGGAGCAGATGCAGACGATCTCTAACCTGCTTTCTGCAAAACCGGAGAAGGCGGCGGAGGCGGTCAGCCATCTGAAAGAGGAGAGCGGGCGCAAGGACGGTGAGATCAACCGCCTCTGGCAGCGCATTCTCACCATGCAGGCAGACGTCTATCCGCAGGGGCAGAAAGCGCTGACTGTATTTGAGCAGGGCATGACGCCAGTTCTGGTGCGTCAGTTTGCAAATCTGCTATTGGAACAGGAAAAAGGAGAGACCGTGCTGGTGTGCTCTGGCGATGATGCGTCAGGTTATAACTACACAGCCGGAAGCCTCGGCCGTGATATGCGTGCATTCGGAAAAGAATTAAACGCCCGTCTGCAGGGACGCGGCGGCGGGAGCACCCAGATGGTGCAGGGAACATTCCGGGCGTCGCGGGAAGAAATTGAAAAAGTCTTTCAAGAGCTGGCGCGGATAGAAGCGTAGCTGTTTAGAAGGTTTGCGTGTTTACTGCGTGAAGTATGAGAAACGGTTTGACTTAGATTCATAAAACGGAAAAAAGCTTCCTGTGAAGCAGAGCCAATCTGCCATGCAGCCAGGAAGCTTTTTTATACAGTTTCTATCGTATCATTCAAACATTTTTTTATACAACGGCAAGGTACATACCGTGTACACCTTAGAAGAGAGCTTACTCTCCCTGATACATAAATTTAATCAGTCGGTCTAAGTCCTCTTTCTCATAAGCAACCAGCTCCAGCTCTTTGATATAGCCATTGGAAAAAATATTTGCCATCGACAGATACTGGGACAGCTTGGATTTCAGGTTGATGCGGTCGCCCTCCGGGGAAACCAGTTCGACGGTTCCTTTGCAGGAATCAATTACTTTAAAAAATGTGTTTACATCGGAAATGTTCTGGATTTTCATATTTAGCCCTCCTTCATGGATTGGCACACAACCCTGTGTGCAGTTTATAATTTCGTCAATCTTTTAACAATGATAATTATAACAGACCTCTATAAAGGGCGCAATGCTCACATTTTCCAAAAAAATCCTTAAAAAAATATCCCTGTATGTCAAAAATACAGGGATGTCCAAGAAAAGATTGTCTATTAATTGTCAAAATCAATATGAAATGTGTCGTTATTTGCGGTAATATGAACATAGGAGAGATTGAAGGACTCATCCAGAATGTCTACCTTGTATTCAAATACGACGCCATTGTCTTTTTTGGAGAGAAACAGGTAGGTTCCATTTTCTTTTTCCTCCATCTGATCGCAGATGTCGTTGTAGATATCCTCGCCGTTTACCTCGCCCGGATAGCCGGAAGCTTTGATCTTGTCTTCGATTGCTTTGTAAAATTCTTCCATCGTTGTAACTCCTTTATTGGTATTAGTCAATCTTTTTATACTCATTGTATTGAATTTAAATGTGTTATAAGTATACAAAATCTGCACCGTTCTGGCAAGACAAAACAAGGATTACTTTTTACGTATACGGGTATTAATAAAAGAGGGTTACTGTACACGCATACGTAAAAAGTAACGGAATTTGCCGTGGCTTCGCATTTCAATAGGGCAAATTCCTGCTGCCACCACGTTTTCTTACGGCACTTTCGGTTCCAAAAGTGCCTACCCGTGAACAGAAACAAAAGAGGTTCTAAAATGAAAAATAGATCTGCCTCACGCTTGATTTATAAAATGCGACACTTTATAATAATACAGAAATGCAGTCTGGAAGAGATGAAATCAATTCCGGTGGCATAGAAACAAACGAAGTAACTGTTCAGTAGGTCTGCGGATTTATTGCGCGTGACTGTGAAGGCACTGAACAGTTACCAAACGAAAATAGTGGGAGAAGAGAAATGTCCTATTTTCCGATTTTTATAGACATGACAGATCGGCAGGTGCTGGTTGTGGGAGCTGGAAGTGTGGCATCGAGGCGGGTCGGCGTGCTGGAAAAATTTGGCGCAGCGATCACGGTGATTGCACCGAACACTTCGGAAGAGGTACGGAAGCTGGCGGATTCACGGAAAATCCGTCTGATTGAACAAACCTATGAGGAAGTTCGTGATACGATCTGGCAGGAAAAAAACTTTTTTATGGCGCTGGCAGCGACCGGGCAGACGGGGACGGATGCACGGATCAAGGAGGATGCGTCGAACCATTCCGTCTGGTTTAATATGGCTTCCGATAAAAGTCAGTCAGAGTTTTATTTCCCGGCGATCGCCCAGGGCAGAGAACTGACAGCCGGATTGATTTCTGGCGGAGCGGATCCGGGATTGACGCATCGTGTGGCAAAAGAAGTACGCCGCGTGCTGGCGGAGGCAGAGGTAGAAGATACTTAATATATTTTATAGAGGAGATTAAAAATTGACAGATAAAAATAGGATCCGCGTAGGCAGCCGCGACAGTGCGCTGGCAGTTGTTCAGTCAAAGATGGCGATCGCAGCGATGCAGAATGTCTGTCCGGAGACAGGATTTGAATTGATCACGATGAAAACGACGGGAGACAAGGTGCTTGACCGTCCACTTGATGCGGTTGGCGGCAGGGGATTGTTTGTAAAAGAGCTGGATCAGGCGCTTTATGAAGGGCGGTGCGAGCTGACAGTTCATTCCTTAAAAGATATGCCGCTCTGTCCGCCGGAGGAGCTGCCGGTGCTGGCGCTTTTAGAGCGCGAAGATTGCCGCGATGTGCTGGTTCTGCGTGAAGGCTTATCCGAGCTTCCGGCACACCCGGTAATCGGAACTTCCAGCCGCCGCCGCGTTCTACAGGGGCAGAGATTATTCCCGGATGCAGAATTTAAGGGGATCCGAGGCAACCTGAACACGCGTTTGCGAAAGCTCGATTCTGGCGAATATGATGCGCTGATTCTGGCAGCGGCGGGGCTGATTCGTCTGGGATTTGCAGATCGCATCAGCCGTTATTTTTCTGTGGAGGAAATGATCCCGTCAGCAGGACAGGGTATTCTGGCAATCCAGGGACGGCGTGACCGGGAGATCCCTTTTGTGAAAATGGTTCACTCTGAGGAGTCTGCGGTTTTAACCAGGGCAGAACAGGGCTTTGTCGCCACGCTTGGAGGCGGATGTTCGTCGCCGACGGCAGCTTCGGCGGTGCTTGAAAATGGAAAAATCAAGCTGAGAGGTCTTTATTATAAGGAAGAAACGGGAGAAGTCCGTATTGGTTCCATTGAGGGGGAGGCAGAGAAAGCAGCGGAGCTTGGAAGAAAATTGGCGGAACAGTTATCGGGAAAGCCTGCACTGTCTCCGCTGGGGAAAGTCTACCTTATCGGCTCGGGTCCTGGCGATGCAGGGCTTTTTACCCTGCGCGGCAGAGAACTTCTGGAGCAGGCGGATGCCGTCGTCTACGACGCTTTGGCAGGCGACGCGGTACTGGGCTGGATTCCGGAGCATACGCGGAAAATTGACGTTGGTAAACGGAGTGGACGCCATTCGAAGAAGCAGGAAGAAATCTTAGAAATTTTATTAGAGGAAGCGAAAAAGGGCGGAACGATCGTGCGCCTCAAGGGCGGGGATCCGTTCGTCTTTGGACGCGGCGGCGAAGAAGCTGAATTTTTAAAGAAACATCAGATCCCGTTTGAGGTGGTTCCAGGTATCAGCTCCAGCCTGGCAGTTCCGGCATATTTTGGCATCCCGGTGACGCACCGCGGATTGGCGGGATCGTTTCATGTGATTACCGGACATCGTATGGAGGGCATGCCGGCTCTGGATTTTGAGGCACTTGCTCGGGTCGGCGGCACCTTAATTTTTCTGATGAGTGTTGCGAATGCGCCGAGGATCTGTGAGGGGCTTCTGAATGCGGGAATGAAACCGGAGACGCCGGCGGCATTTCTGATGAACGGAACCCTTGCGTCCCAGAGAATGATCCGCGCAACCCTGCAGACACTTCCGGAAGAGGGTGTGCGTCAGGGCGTCAAGGCGCCTGCCATCCTTGTGATCGGGGAGGTCTGTGCGCTTGCTGATACGTGTGCATGGAGAGAAGAAAAGCCGTTGGCAGGAAAACGGATCGTGATTACCCGCCCGAAGGAGCGCAGCCAGAAGCTGGCGGAACATCTGCGCGATGCCGGAGCGGAGGTGCTGGAATTTCCGACGATTGAGTTAAAACCGGTCTGGAAAAAATCAGAAAAAGCGGATGCTGGCACAGCGGATAAAGAAAAACTGTATGAACTGGTTCGGAATCTGGAATCGTATCACTGGCTGGTGCTCACAAGTCCGGCAGGGGCGCAATATTTCTTTGCGCTTTTGAACCAGATGCAGAAAGATTTCAGAAGCCTTTCCCATCTGCGTTTTGCTGTGATCGGCGAGGGAACCGCGTCCGTCTGCCGGGAACACGGCATTTACCCAGATTATATTCCGGAGCGCTTTTATGCGGCGGATCTTGGAAAAGGGCTGGCAAAACAGGTGAAGCAGAACGAACGCGTATGCATCCTGCGCGCCAGACATGGTTCGCCGGAACTGACGCAGGCATTTGAAGCTGTCGGAATATCCTATATGGATGTGACACTTTACGATACGATCACGCCGGAGGAATCGCCGCTTGCAGAGCGCATCCGTGAACTCCTAAAAGAGGGCGCGATCGATGCGGCCACGTTTACGAGCGGATCGACGGTACAGGGATTCCTGGATATTTTACAGCCGGATAAGGAGACATTGAACGGATTTACAGCCGTCTGTATCGGAGAAAAGACAGAAAAAACCGCCAGCGCGGCGGGAATGAAAGCTGTACTGGCGGAGTCCGTCTCGGAAGAAGGGATTGAGCAGGCGCTCTATCATATGTAAACATATAAACAGACGTCTGTTCAGCAGGTTCATGAAGAAGTTTTCATATAGATTGTAAATGCCTGAACATACGGAACCGATAGAAGCGTGAGCGGGTAAATCAGCATTTTAGCTGTTTTTCTGCTGTAACCGGGCTTTTATGTTGTCCAGCAGCAGTGCAGAAACCCGCAGACCGCCGTAGCCGCTTCCAAGATGGATATCTGGTTTGTTGGCACCGTGAAAATCGGAACCGCCGGTGGAGACCAGACCGAGACGGGAAGCTATTTCACGTAAATGAAGACTGTCGGATTGAGAGTGTGAGGAATAATAAACCTCGATGCCCATCATTCCGGCTTCTTTTAAATAGGAGAGAAGCTGCTCGGTCTTTTTCCAGCCAAGTTTATACTGGAGAGGATGTGCGAGCGCTGGTAAACCGCCAGCTACACGGATCAGGCGGATCGCTTCCTCCGGCTCAATCATCTGCTTCGGGCGGTAATATTTTTTGCCGTCCCCGAGGTATTTATCAAATGCCTGGCTGACCGAAGTGACACAGCCTTTTTCAAGCAGTGCGCGTGCAAAATGGGCACGGGTGATGACAGTGTGTTCATTTCCGTGAATTAAATCTTCATATTTAATGGGAAATCCATCTGCCTGAAATAAAGCGAGAAGCTCTTCATTGCGCCGGTTGCGGATCTCGCGGACCTGCCGCAGTGCAGATAAAAGTTCCGGGCAGTGCGGGTTCAGATAGAGCCCCAGAATATGGATTTCTTTTCCTTCATAAGGACTGGAAAATTCGGCACCGGGAATGACAGTCAGGGAGGTGTTCTCGGCTGCCTGCATGGCTTCCGCAACGCCGTCAACTGTATCATGATCCGTCAGCGCATAGGCGGTCAGACCGCATTGGAGCGCCAGCTTTGTCACTTCGGTGGGCGTGAGTGTTCCGTCCGAAGCAGTAGAATGAACGTGTAAATCAATTAACTGCATAGATGCAGACCTCCTTCTGCTGTAAGACTACCCGCATTAGATGGAAAAGTCAAGTATGCGGCAGATACCCGCTGCAGTTTGCCAGTGTGTAAACGGGAACAAAAATGATTGTTTACATCAGATATATTTGAAAGAAGAAGCGTTATACAAAAAACAGAGCGGCTGTGGAAATTTGTACCAGGAAACGGTTGTGGGGATCAAAAAAATTTATAAGTTAATTTAAGAATAATGTTATTTTCTTTTCCTGGAATTGTGCTATACTGTAGCAGGGATATTTTCAAATAAACACATATAATAAAATTTCATGGAAAAGACGGACAGGTGATGGAAAATGAGTGAGTACAACAGAAATTCTTCAGGAGGAAGGAATTTTGAACATAGAGGATTGGAGGGCGGAACGCTGAGTTCGTACAGCAGTACCGGGCATCGTTCGTCGTCCGGAACATCCAGCCATACAAAAAGTACAGCTGCGCACACAAGCACGGGACGCCGGGATACTGCGATGAACCGGGCGGCAGCCGGTCGGAGTGGGCATACTTCCGGGCGTTATAAAAAGAAGAGAAGAAACCGTCTGGATATTACACAGATCCTTTTGATCGTGATCGGTGTCCTGGCGGTTATCCTGATAGCGGCGATTGCCTCCCGCGGGTGCGGTGGGGGCAGCGCGGCAGGCGGGGCGACCGAATCGGATGCCGTACAGGAGAGTACCGTGGCAGATGGAGCGGTGACCGTCAACGGCGTCAATATTTACGGAATGACGCAGGAGGAGGCGCGCAAGGCGATCCTTGATTCATTTGACTGGAAGATGAAGGTCAAATACGAGGACAAAGAGGCCAACGTCACCAATCTGATGGCGGATAAAGTTGATCAGCTTCTCGAGGAGATCTATGCAAGTGATCTGAAACCGGGTGAGACATATGAAGTCAACACGGAAAATATGATCGAGGATGCCAAGGCAGAGGCAGCACTGATTGCCGGAAACTGGAACATGGCAGCCAAGAGCGGCGGTATCTCCGGTTACAATAAGGAAACGGGCAAGTTTGAGTTCAGCGAGGGCACCAAGGGACTTGTCATCGATCAGGACAAGCTGGCACAGGCGATGGTCGATGCGATTGACAAGAAAGAGTTTGATGCCGTTCTGACCGCAGAGACGAAGGAAGTCGCAGCGGATTCGTCGGTACAGGATAAGTACAAGACAATGTCCACCTACACAACCACGACGACCTCCAACAGCAACCGAAACGAGAATATCCGTCTGGCGGTCGCAGCGTTAAACGGAACGATTGTCAAACCAGGACAGGAATTTTCCTTTAACAATACGACCGGTGCGAGAACCGAAGAAAAAGGCTACAAGCCGGCAACCGCATACTTAAATGGCGAGGTTGTCCAGGAGCCAGGCGGCGGCGTCTGCCAGGTATCTTCGACCTTATATAACGCGGTTGTATTTGCGGGGCTTAAAAGTACGGAGCGCCACGCACACAGCTACGAGCCGTCCTACGTTACACCGGGCGAGGATGCGGCAGTCAGCTACGGCGGACCGGACTTCAAGTTCGTCAACAACTCGGAATATCCGCTGGCTATCAAGGCAAGCTTCAGCGCATCTGATCGAAAACTGACGATCGCACTGTATGGAGTTCCGATTCTGAAAGAGGGTGTCAAGATTCGTATGTCTTCTGAGAAGACAGGCGAGATTGATCCGCCGTCTGCGGTTTATACCGAGGATGGTTCCCTGCAGCCGGGTCAGGAAGTGCAGACAAAGGCAGCGACTCCGGGCAGCCGCTGGTCCACGGATCTGGTTACCTATGAGAATGATAAAGAAGTGAGTCGTGAATTTTTTCACAATAGCAGCTATCGTGGAAAGGCAGCGCAAATCAAACGTAACAGTTCCGCTACTGTAGCGACCAACGCAACGGAGACAACGGCGGCAGCAGAGAGCACCGCAGCTGAGACAAATGCAGCTAATGAGAGCACAGCGGCACATGAGACAACCACAGCGGCACCGTCCAGCCCTGACGGCGAGACAAAAGCTCCGACCACGACAGCGGCGGCATCCAACGAAGGACCACAGGAGACAACTCCAGAGCCAGAGGAAACGAACCCGGTTGTGGAAGCAAATGGACCTGGAAGCAATTAAAACCAAGGCAAAACTAAGGTGAAATATAGAAAGTGCTGTAAGATAGATTGCAAAAATGAATGATAAAAGGGCATTCAAGCGGCATTTGAATGAAAAGCACCGCTGGATGGAGAGTCTTTCTTCGTCTGGCGGTGTTTTTTTCCATATTTTGTGATTTTACCGACTATCTGAAAAAACAGTAGACAGCTTTTTTGTAATTGTTCGAAAAATAATACCGGATATAAATCAAATTTATTTGCATTTTGACGAGAATTTGTTATAATATTATCAGGTAAATTTCCAGGACAATCTATTTGGGGAGATTTATTACTGAATACATTCACTATCAATAGGAGGAATATTCATTATGGCAAGAAAGATGAAAACCATGGATGGAAACCACGCAGCAGCGCATGCTTCTTACGCATACACCGACGTGGCAGCTATCTATCCGATTACCCCTTCTTCTCCGATGGCTGAGGCTACCGATGAATGGGCAACAGACGGAAGAACCAATATTTTCGGCCACACAGTTCAGATTACAGAGATGCAGTCTGAGGCAGGTGCAGCAGGTGCAGTACACGGATCTCTGGCAGCAGGTGCGCTGACAACCACCTACACCGCTTCCCAGGGTCTGCTTCTGATGATCCCGAACTTATACAAAATTGCAGGTGAGCAGCTCCCGGGCGTATTTAATGTTTCTGCTCGTGCACTGGCCAGCCATGCGTTATCCATCTTTGGTGACCATTCTGATATTTATGCGTGCCGTCAGACAGGCTGCGCGATGCTGTGTGAATCCAGCGTACAGGAAGTTATGGATTTAACCCCGGTTGCACATCTGGCATCCATCAAGGGCAAGATTCCATTCATTAACTTCTTTGATGGTTTCCGTACATCCCATGAGATTCAGAAGATCGAGACCTGGGATTATGAAGATCTGAAAGATATGGCAGATATGGATGCAATCGATGCATTCCGTAAGAATGCACTGAACCCGAACCACCCGTGTCAGCGCGGTTCTGCTCAGAACCCGGATATCTTCTTCCAGGTAAGAGAGGCTTGCAACCCGTACTACGATGCACTTCCGGCGATTGTTCAGGAATACATGGACAAGGTCAATGAGAAGATTGGCACAGACTACAAGCTGTTCAACTACTATGGCGCTCCGGATGCAGAGCACGTTATCATCGCAATGGGTTCTGTCAACGATACCATCGAGGAGACGATCGATTACCTCGTAGCAGCTGGAAAGAAAGTCGGCGTTGTAAAGGTTCGCCTGTACCGTCCGTTCGTAGCCAGCGCACTGGTAGACGCTATTCCGGATACAGTTAAGCAGATTTCCGTATTAGACCGCACCAAAGAGCCAGGTTCCCTTGGCGAGCCGCTTTACCTTGATGTAGTAGCAGCATTAAAGGGTACAAAATTCGATCAGACTCCGATCTTCACAGGTCGTTACGGACTTGGTTCCAAGGATACTACACCGGCTCAGATCGTAGCTGTATATGAGAATACAACCAAGAAACAGTTCACCATCGGTATCGTAGATGATGTTACCAATCTCTCCCTGGAGCTTGGCGCACCGCTTGTTACCACTCCGGAAGGAACTGTAAACTGTAAATTCTGGGGTCTTGGTGCCGACGGTACTGTAGGTGCAAACAAGAACTCCATCAAGATCATCGGCGATAACACCGATATGTACGCACAGGCTTACTTCGATTATGACTCCAAGAAATCTGGTGGTGTTACAATGTCCCACCTTCGTTTCGGTCATAAACCGATCAAATCCACCTACCTGATCCACAAGGCAAACTTTGTTGCCTGTCACAATCCAGCTTACATCCGTAAGTACAACATGGTTCAGGAACTGGTTGACGGCGGTACATTCCTGTTAAACTGCCCGTGGAACATGGAAGAGCTGGAGCAGCACTTACCGGGACAGGTTAAGAAGTTCATCGCTGACCACAAGATTAAATTCTACACCATCGACGGTGTTAAACTGGGTATCGAGACCGGTATGGGTCCGACCCGTATCAATACCATCCTTCAGTCTGCATTCTTCAAGCTGGCAAATATTATTCCGGAGGAGAGAGCGATCGAACTGATGAAGGCTGCTGCAAAGGCAACCTACGGTCGTAAGGGCGAAGATGTTGTTAAGAAAAACTGGGCTGCTATCGATGCAGGCGCTCAGAACGTTGTAGAGATTCAGGTTCCGGAAAGCTGGAAGAACGGCGAGGACGAGGGACTTGAGATGACTCACGCAACCGAGGGAAGAGCAGACGTTGTTAAGTTTGTCAACACCGTTCAGGCTGCTGTCAATGCTCAGGAGGGTAACAACCTGCCGGTATCTGCATTTACCGATTATGTAGATGGTACAACTCCGTCTGGTTCCGCTGCATACGAGAAACGTGGTATCGCAGTCAATGTACCGGTTTGGAATCCGGACAACTGTATCCAGTGTAACTTCTGTTCTTATGTGTGCCCGCACGCAGTTATCCGCCCGATCGCGATGACCGAGGAAGAGGCTGCTGCCGCTCCGGAAGGAACAAAGACACTGCCGCTTACAGGTATGCCGCAGTACAAGTTCGTGATGACTATTTCTTCCTTGGATTGTACCGGATGTGGTTCCTGTGCAAATGTCTGCCCGGGCAAGAAGGGTGAGAAAGCACTTACGATGGTAAGTCTTGACAAGAATCTGGAGGCTCAGAAGGGTTATGACTACGGTCAGACACTTCCGATCAAACAGGATGTCATTGATAAATATAAAGAGACAACCGTTAAGGGAAGCCAGTTCAAACAGCCGTTACTTGAGTTCTCCGGCGCTTGTGCAGGATGCGGCGAGACTCCGTACGCAAAACTGATTACTCAGCTGTTCGGCGATCGTATGTACATTGCCAACGCAACCGGATGCTCTTCTATCTGGGGCAACTCTTCACCGTCCACACCTTACACCATGAACAAGGCTGGCAAGGGTCCGGCTTGGGACAACTCCCTGTTCGAGGACAACGCAGAGTTCGGTTATGGTATGCTTCTGGCTCAGAACGCAATCCGTGACGGCTTAAAGGGTAAGGTTGAGGCTGTGATGGCGGCAGAACAGGCGACCGATGAAGTGAAAGCAGCTTGCAAAGAGTGGCTGGATACTTACGGAATCGGTGCATTGAACGGCGTAGCTACCGACAAGCTGGTAGAGGCTCTGGACGGCATCGACTGCCCGAACTGCAAGGATATTGTGAAGAACAAAGACTTCCTCGCTAAGAAATCCCAGTGGGTATTCGGTGGCGACGGTTGGGCTTACGATATCGGTTTCGGCGGTGTTGACCACGTACTTGCTTCCGGCAAGGATATCAACATCATGGTATATGATACCGAGGTTTACTCCAACACAGGCGGACAGTCCTCTAAGGCAACTCCGACCGGTGCAGTTGCACAGTTTGCAGCAGGTGGTAAAGATGTGAAGAAGAAAGATCTTGCTTCCATCGCTATGAGCTACGGCTATGTATACGTTGCCCAGATCTCCATGGGTGCTGATTATGCTCAGACTGTTAAGGCAATCGCTGAGGCAGAGGCATATCCGGGTCCGTCCTTAGTCATTGCTTATGCTCCGTGTATCAACCACGGTATCAAGAAAGGTATGGACAAGGCTCAGACCGAGGAGAAACTGGCGGTAGAGTGCGGTTACTGGCACAACTTCCGTTACAATCCGGCTGCAGAGGACAAGAAGTTCACTCTGGACAGCAAGGCACCGACAGGTGACTACCAGGCATTCTTAAAGGGTGAGGTTCGTTACGCATCTCTGGCTCTGAAGAATCCGGATAGAGCCGGCGCGCTGGATGCAAAGAACGAGGAAGAGGCAAAGGCTAGATACCAGTACCTGAACAAGCTCGTTACTCTGTATACAAACAACTAATGAATCACTGATTCATGAATATATGACATACGATATATAAAACGTATGACTGCAGAAGCTCCGTCGAAAGATGGAGCTTTTGTTGTGTAATAGGGAATTCCCTATTACACAACAAGGCACATTCTTTTTTAGGGGGGAAAATTGTATAATAGAGTGTTTTTGTGGTATCCTGTATATGAAAAGGATCTGAAAATTATATGCTTCAATAAAACAGGAAAATAAAAAATATTTCAGGCAATGTTGAGAGAGATAATTCGATATAGCATTTAGAAAGCGGGGAAATCAGGATGGCACAGGGCAAAGATTTTTATATTCCATTTCAGGATGGGAGCGGCAGAATCCATGGCATCTGCTGGGAGCCGGAGGAAACACCGTGGGCGGTCATTCAGGTGGCGCACGGTATGATCGAGCACATTGGCAGATACGAAGAATTTGCACAGGCGATGAACCGGGCGGGGATTGCGGTCATCGGGCACGATCATCCGGGACATGGACGGACAGCAAAACCAGGGGAATTGGGCGAGTTCGCGGAGAAAAATGGTGTCCGCCGCGTGAACGGTGCGATGGCGCAGGTGGCACGTTTTGCGAAACACAAGTTTCAGGGCATTCCGCATATTCTTCTGGGGCACAGCATGGGTTCGTTTTTTGGACGCCGTTTTATCACGCATTATGGAGAATGGCTGGACGGCGCAATTTTCATGGGAACCGGAAGCCAGCCGGAACCACTTTTGTGGCTGGGCGGAACCGTCGTGGCAGCGGCAGCGTGGCTGGAAGGAAGAAATGGACGAAATGAGCGGCTGCACCAGCTGGTTCTTGGAAGCTATAACCGCTATTTTGAAAAAGGAAAAACGGAACATCAATGGCTGTCGCGCGTGACGGAGGAGGATGAAAAATACGAGGCGGATCCATACTGCCAGTTTTTATTTACCGATGGGGCATTCGTCGATTTTTTCCAGGTCATGCTGGATTTGAAGCGGAAGAGAGGCTTTGATGGAATTCCGAAAAATCTGCCGATTCTGCTGATATCGGGAGAGGAGGACCCGGTCGGAGAAGGCGGACGCGGTGTGCGGCGCGCGATGGAAGATCTGCAAGAAACCGGATGTACCAATGTGGCGATGCAACTTTATCCGGGGGCAAGGCATGAACTGTTTCATGAGATCAACCGGGAAGAGGTATTTGGTGATATTGTGGACTGGGTAAGTAAATTATAAGTAATACTTATAACTTACTTAATGAAAAATAATATACAAATGAAAAAACAATCTTTACAGTTCATATGCTTTTTTTTATAATTGAGAATGTTTTGGAAACTGTGTAAAAAGGTAGTTTTAAATTGGGTACAGGGAGAGAAAATCTATGGAAAATGAAAAGAAATTTACGGGACCTGCCTATGAGTTTGAGGCGAAGATGCCGTTAAAACAGGCGATTCCGCTGGGACTGCAGCACGTGCTTGCGATGTTTGTTGGTAACCTGACACCGCTTCTGATCATCACAGGCGCCTGTGGTATCACGGGCGGAAACGATCTGGCACAGCTGCAGATCGAGCTTCTGCAGAATGCGATGTTGGTGGCGGGACTGATCACGCTGCTGCAGTTATTTTCGGTTGGTCCGGTCGGCGGCAAGGTTCCGATTATCATGGGAACCAGCTCTGGTTTCATTGGTGTATTCAACAGCGTGGCGGCTACGATGGGCGGCGGTATTTTAGCGTACGGCGCCATTATGGGTGCTTCGATCATCGGCGGTCTGTTCGAGAGTGTGCTTGGATGCTTCTTAAAGCCGCTTCGCCGATTTTTCCCGTCGGTCGTAACAGGTACGGTCGTTCTTTCGATTGGTCTGTCATTGATCGGGGTCGGCGTCAATTCCTTCGGCGGCGGCAGCTCGGCGCAGGACTTTGGTTCCATGGAAAATATGCTGCTTGCTATTTTTGTCCTGATTGTGATTCTGGCAGTGAAGCACGGAACGAAGGGATATTTAAGTTCTTCCTCGATTCTGGTCGGAATTATTGCCGGTTATGCTGTAGCATTCATCATGGGTCTGGTGCTTCCTCACACGGGCATTGCAGCGGACGGAACCGAATATACCAAAGCATGGGTATTAAACTGGGATAAGGTAGCACAGGCGAGCTGGATCAGCATTCCGCCGATCGTCCCGGTTAAAATTGTCTTTGATATGCGCGCAATTTTGCCGGTTCTTATCATGTTTATTGTAACCGCTGTTGAGACGGTCGGAGATATTTCCGGTGTCGTTGAGGGCGGTATGGACCGTGAGGCGACCGATAAAGAGCTTTCCGGCGGCGTTATCTGCGATGGACTTGGTTCCAGTATTGCGGCGCTGTTCGGTGTTCTTCCGAACACTTCGTTCAGCCAGAACGTAGGTCTGGTTACGATGACAAAGGTAGTCAACCGCATGGCACTTGCAACCGGCGCGGTATTCCTGATTCTGTGCGGTCTGATTCCGAAGCTGGGTGCGATCGTTTCGATCATGCCGCAGTCGGTACTGGGAGGCGCAGCGGTTATGATGTTCTCTTCGATCGTAGTTAGCGGTATTCAGCTTATCACGAAAGAGAAGATGACTTCACGCAACCTGACCATCGTCTCTGTTGCACTGGGTGTTGGTTACGGCATGGGTGCACATGCAACCATCCTTTCCAAGATGCCGGAAGCAATTCAGCTTGTATTCGGCGGATCTGGTATCGTTCCGGCAGCTTTCATGGCGATTATCCTGAATGTGCTGCTGCCGAAGGATGAGGCGTAAGAAATAGGAAGATTAGAAAAAGGTCATAGGTACATAAAAATATAAGATCCATCTATAAAATATGGAATGTATGGCTGAAAGTGATACGTAGATTGATAAAAAGGGACTGGCATCATGCTGCATGTGTGATGTCAGTCCTTATAGTTTTATTCAATTGTTACCAGATTCTCCAGGCGTTTGAGCTCCTCCGGCGTGTCTACATCCATCAATTCCTCCGGCACTTCGGCAGTCACATACTGGACAACGTCCGGATGCTGGCGGAGAACATGGCTTCCGCCAGCTTTTTCCGGCAGATGGAGCAGTTCGCCAAAATATGCCCGGTCGAAGAGAATCGGGCTTCCGACGGTGGTTGAGACGGAAGGTTCGGGAGAAGCCGTCATTTGGACGCTGCAGAGCTGTACGATCGGTGATTTTTCTGCAATTCCTGAATTCTGAGGCAATTTTGATTCCAAAATAGAAAAATCAGAATCTGGGAAAACAGATTTTGAGTGACCTGGTGATATTCTGCATTCGAGATAGCGTCGGCATATCCGTTCCAGTGTCCGTGGACGCAGAAGCGGCTGATCGCCGAGTGCAAAGAGACAGCCTGATAAATCCGGGTGCCTTTTTAACATGTGTGTAAGTCCCAGGCAGAGCGCCTCGTTTCGATTGGGAAGTGTATGAATCAGCACCGGAATCCCCAGGGACTGACAGTAATCGTGAACCTCCCGGGAGCGCGTCACAACGAGACGATCGGCAAAGAGCGGAACAGAACCGGTCACATCCAGAACCGAGTGGATGAGCGGAGTACCGTGGAACGAAGCCATGAGCTTGTTTGAGCCGAAACGTTTTCCAAGACCGGAGGCCATGATGATGCAGGCGATCCGGACATCGTTTGAATTTTGCAAACAAGTGAAAGAGGGCGTTTGTGTTCCAGAAGAGAAAAAAACAGATTTCCGTCTGCAAAAAAATTCTTCATATAATTGTTGCCCACTCTCCGTACATGCATCCCGATATGCCTCATACTTAGCTAGAAACTCCCTCGCCTCCGCCGTCATCTGGCTGCCTCCGCCGCCTTTTCCGCCGGTGGTGCGGACGGTCAGTGGAAATCCAAGCGTGGCTTCGGCGGAGCGGATAATCCGAAGTGCTTTTGTATACGCCATATTCATGGACAGAGCGGCGGAGCGGAGCGAGCCGGTTTCATCGATGGCATGAAGAAGCTGACGAGGACCTTCGCCAAAGAAACGATGGTTTTCGTCGTTGCAGAGGTAGGTACGGATGGATGGTTTCATAGTTTTTGTCAAATCCTCCTAATCTTTTCTGAAAAAAGGGGTCTCGTTGTATTTTTAAAATAACAACGGAATTATACCATGTTTTATGCTATAATAAAAGATGGATAATTTTGTTATTTAAGAAATAGATGAAAAAGAGGAAAAACCTATGATGACGATTCGAGAATATAAACGGGTAGAAAGCCTGGAGGAAGCCTGGGAGCTGAATCAGAAAAAAGCGAACCGGGTGATAGGCGGTATGATCTGGCTGAAGATGAGCCGGGGCAATGTAGGAACCGCGATTGATATTTCAGGGCTGGGGCTGGATCAGATAGAGGAGACAGAGGATGCATTTGAGATTGGCGCGATGGTTACCCTGCGCCAGCTGGAAGAACATCCGGGACTGGCGGCATACACAGACGGTGCCATGCGCGAGTCGGTGCGCCATATCGTCGGCGTGCAGCTTCGGAACCTGGCGACAGTCGGAGGCAGTATCTATGGCAGGTTTGGGTTTTCAGATGTCCTGACGATGTTCCTGGCGATGGACACCGAAGTGGAACTTTACAAAGCTGGACGGATGCCGTTGGTGGAATTTGCAAAACAGATCGGCGGCCGGGACATTTTAGTCAAATTAATTGTCCATAAAGACAAAGCCGTATATCACTATCAGTCCGTGCGGAATACGCAGACTGATTTTCCAGTGCTGACCTGTGCGGCGGCGAAACGGGCGGATGGAGCATATCGTTTTAGCATCGGTGCGCGTCCGGGGCGTGCTGTGTTGTTCGAGGCATCAGCGGAGACAATACAGGCGCTTATAGAGGAAAAGCAAAAGGCTGAAACAAAAGCAGATGCGGATGCTGATATCAGAGAAAATCAGGACAAGGCGCAGACCGGGAAGAAAGCAGCCTGTCTTGCAAAGTGGATCCGTGATCAGGTTCAGACATCTTCAAATATGCGCGGCAGCGCTGAATACCGGAAACATTTAACCGGTGTTCTGATAAAGCGGGCGGTGCGTGTGCTGGAAGAGTGCTAAACGAAATAGGACAATAAAATGATCGTATAACAGTATGAATATTAGGAGATTCACATATGATGCAGATAACGATTACTCTAAATGGAACGAAGATTTCTCCGGAGATTGAGCCGGATACGCTTCTGATTGATCTGGTACGCAGTCAGGGCTGTTACAGTGTCAAGCGCGGCTGCGAGACGGCAAACTGCGGACTCTGTACCGTATTTCTGGATGAAAAACCAGTGCTTTCCTGTTCCGTGCTGGCGGCGCGGGCGGACGGTCACAGCGTGACGACGCTGGAAGGACTCCAGGAGGAGGCAAAAGAATTTGGCGCATTCATTGCCGATCAGGGAGCCGAACAGTGCGGCTTCTGTAATCCGGGCTTTATCATGAATGCGCTGGCGCTGTTCCGGGAAAAAGAGTTCCCGGAGGAGGATGAAATCCGCGAATATCTGGCAGGAAACCTGTGCCGCTGTTCCGGTTATGAAGGACAGCTTCGCGGCATTCTGGCATTTTTAGACTGGAAGAGAGAAAAACAGAAGGAGGCGGCAGAATGAGAGTAGTCAATACTTCTGTACGAAAAAAAGATGCGATGCAGCTGGTAACCGGACAGCCGGTTTACGTGGATGATCTGGCGCCGCAGGACTGCCTGATCGTCAAACTTCTGCGTTCCCCGTATGCGAATGCGATGGTAAAAACGATCAACACCGCGATCGCAATGAAAGTTCCGGGCATCGAGGCAATTTATACCTGGGAGGATGTGCCGCAGGATGCAAAGCGCTACACACAGGCGGGGCAGACATACCCGGAGGCGAGCCCGTATGACCGTCTCCTGATCGACCGCCATGTCCGTTTTCAGGGCGATATTGTGGCGATTGTAGCAGGAAAAGATGAAAAATGTGTCGATAAAGCACTCCGCCTGATCAAGGTACAGTACGAAGTCTTAGAGCCGGTTCTGGATTTCCATACGTCAAAGGACAACCCGATCCTGGTTCACCCAGAGGACAACTGGGAGAGTCTTGCTCCGGTCGGCGCAGACAACAAGCGCAACCTCTGCGCGCACGATGAGTGCGGCAACGGGGATGTCGAGGCGGTTTTAAAGGACTGCGACATCGTGATTGACCATGTATACCACACAAAGCCGTGCCAGCAGACGATGATGGAGACATTCCGTACCTATTGTTCGATCGATACCTACGGAAGATTAAATATTTTAAGTTCCACGCAGATCGTGTTCCACTGTCGCAGAATCGTGGCAAATGCGCTTCATATCCCGAAGTCGATGGTGCGCGTGAGCAAGCCGAGAATCGGCGGGGGTTTTGGTGCGAAGCAGACGGCGGTCTGTGAAGTGTATCCGGCATTCGTTACCTGGATGACGAAAAAACCGTCGAAGCTGATTTATAGCCGGATGGAGACACAGACGGCGTCTTCGCCGCGCCATGAGATGGAGATGCATGTACGTCTGGGCGCGATGAAGGACGGCACGATCCGCGGCATCGATCTTTACACATTGTCCAATACCGGTGCTTACGGCGAGCATGGACCGACAACCGTTGGACTGTCAGGACACAAATCGATCCCGTTGTATGGAAGTGTTGAAGCATTCCGCTTTATCAGCGATGTTGTCTATACGAATATCATGTCGGCAGGCGCGTACCGTGGCTATGGTGCGACACAGGGACTTTTCGCGATCGAGTCGGCGGTCAATGAGCTGGCAGACCAGATTCAGATGGACCGCTTTGAGATCCGCCTGAAAAACATGGTTAAAGAGGGCGATCTGATGCCAGCATATTATAATCAGGTTAATACAAGCTGCGCACTCGACCGTTGTGTAAAAAAAGTGCGTGAGATGATCGGCTGGGAAGACAAATATCCGGTGCGTGACATGGGCAATGGCAAGGTCCGCAGCGTCGGCATGGGTATGGCGATGCAGGGATCGGCAATCACGGCGATGGATGTCGGAAGTGCCCGTCTCAAAGTCAACGACGAAGGGTTCTATACATTGTCGCTCGGAGCGGCAGATATGGGAACCGGCTGTGACACGATTCTGGCGCAGATTGCGGCGGAAGTGCTGGAATGCCCAATTGACGCAATCACGGTGCTGGGCGCGGACACGGATTCATCCCCGTATGACTCAGGTTCTTATGCATCGAGTACGACTTATCTGACCGGAAAAGCGACCGAACGGTGTGCGCTGCGCCTGCGCGAGCAGATCTGTAAACTGGGGGCAGAGCTTCTGGGCGTCCCGGCGGATGCAGTGGAATTTGACGGAAAAGAGGTATTCACAACCGAAAAAGCCGGGGATGAGACGAAGAAGATCGCTCTGGCTGATATCGCAACGGCGTCCATGTACGGGCATGAAATTCCGCTGGAGGTAACCGAGTCGAGAACCGCCCACATTTCCCCGCCTCCGTTTATGGCAGGTGCGGTTGAGCTTGAGATTGATATGGAGACAGGCGAAACCAGCGTTATTAATTATGCGGCAGCGGTAGACTGCGGTACACCGATCAATCCGAATCTGTCCCGCCTGCAGGTTGAGGGCGGTCTGATGCAGGGAATCGGCATGGCGCTGACGGAAAATATTACCCGTAATGCACAGGGTGGTGTGCGTGAAAATTCCCTGATGCAGTATAAGATTCCGACCCGGATTGACTATGGACATTTAAACGTTGAGTTTGAGAGCAGTTATGAGCCATCTGGTCCGTTCGGAGCAAAGTCGATCGGCGAGATTGTTATCAATACGCCGCTTCCGGCGATTGCTGATGCGGTGTACAATGCAGTCGGAAAACGATTCTATGAGCTTCCGATCACGCCGGAGCAGATTGCACGCGCGGCGGCAGAGAAGCTGGGAGAAGATTTTATTTAAAGAGATAGATTAAAAACAAAAAGCTGCAGCAGAATGTTATATGTTAGCATTTTGCTGCAGCGTTTTGTTTTTGTGTGCGCACAATGTCAATTAATTAGTGTCATAGTTCTAAGCTGTTTTGGCTTGCATTCTGCCGCAGGTCTATATATAATGAAAGAGTGAATATCTATTTTAGGTCTGGTAAATCTGATTTCATGATTCAAATCTATTTATTTTAATTTCAAATCAAATTCAAGTAGAATCTCTTTTATCTCAGTTGAGAAGACCCCACCTCTTTTGGGTGATATCAATTTCAGAGAAGATAAGATTGTTATAATATATTTTTAATTCTAAAAATTCAAAATATCATTAAAAGTATCCAAATTTTAAGCCTGTATGATATGAAAAATACAAGGCAAGATAAAAAATCAATAATAGGGGGAAATATATGTTCAGTAAAATAAACAGTTTCAGCACCCGCGGCATCGATGGCTACCGGATCACGGTGGAGGTTGATGTGAGCAACGGATTGCCGAGTTTTGTCATGGTGGGCTACCTGGCGGAGGAGGTGCGGGAGGCGCAGGAGCGCGTTCGGACCGCACTTCGGAATGCGGGGTTTTGCCTGCCGCCGAAGCGGATCACGGTCAATTTATCGCCAGCTGGGGTGCGGAAAGAGGGAACGGGGTGTGATCTGGCGATCGCGGCAGGAATTTTGAGGTGCTTGTGGGAACAGGGTGAAAAGGCAAAAATAAGAAAGACGGATGAAACCTGCCCGGAAATGGATGGGATGGAAGATGAGGAGAATAATTCTGCACCGGATTGGGACCAATGGGCGTTTATCGGTGAACTGGGTTTGGACGGCAGCATCAAGCCGTTGACCGGTGTTCTTTCGATGGTCTATGAAGCGCGCCGCTGCGGAATGAAACGGGTTTTTCTATCCGAAGAGAATGTACAGGAGGGACGGGCTGTGGATGGAATCGAGATCGTCGGAGTCCGGGATGTGAAAGCGCTGACGGCTTGCCTGCAGCATCCGGAACAGATTCACGGACAATGGTTCACACCAGATCTGTTTCAGGCGGGACAGGAAGAATTTGACGTCGATTTTGATGAGATCGTCGGACTTCCGCTGGTGCGGCAGGCAACCGAGGCGGCAGCAGCGGGGCGTCACAACATTCTCTATATCGGACCGGCTGGAACGGGAAAAACGATGGCAGCTCGGCGTATTCCGACAATTTTGCCGCCGCTTACGCTGGAGGAAAGCATTGAAGTTTCGAAGATATACAGTATCTGCGGTCTCCTGAAGCCAGACACACCGCTGGTTTTGCAGCGTCCGTTCCGCAGCCCGCATCACAGCACGACCGCCCAGGCGATGGCAGGCGGAGGACGAAATCCGAAGCCCGGGGAGATCTCACTCGCCAGTTATGGAACCCTCTTTTTAGATGAGTTAACGGAGTTTCAGCCGAAAATTTTGGATCTGCTGCGTCAGCCGATGGAGGAAGGAAGCATCACGGTTTCCCGTCTCAACCAGACGGTTGTATTTCCGGCAAAAACGATGATTGCGGCGGCGATGAATCCCTGCAAATGCGGTTTTTTCCCAGATTTGGGAAAATGCCGTTGTACTCCAACCCAGATCCGCCGGTATCTGAACCGCGTTTCGGGACCATTTTTAGATCGGATCGATATTGGGGTGGAAGTACCGCGGCAGGATTTGGGGATGATGACCGCAGAGAAGAATATAGATGAGGGGAGTTTTCCACAGACAGAGCAGAGGAATTCCTCCGCTGTCATGCGCGCCCGCGTCATGGAGGCGCGCGCTCGACAGGAAAAGAGGTTTGCAGACGAATCTATCTCCTACAACAGCCAGATGACCCGCCGCCAGATCGAAGAGTATTGCCGTCTATCCGGGGAAGATGCGGTATTTCTGGAAAAGGTCGAACGGCAGCAGGGAATCAGTGCCAGGGGACACGGAAAGATTTTAAAAGTAGCGCGCACACTTGCCGATCTGGATGGACAGGCGGAGATCGGGCGGACGCAGTTAGCGGAGGCGATAGGATTCCGGAGTTTTGAAAAAAAATATTGGGGGAGTCTCTGAAAAGAAGCATGTCTAAAAGATTGAAAGAATAAAAAGTTTAACAAGGGTTGTAATTGTTATATCAGATGTGAGATGACTCCCACCTCTTCAGGTGGCGAGAAACAAATTAGTATCAGTGGTGGGAGCCAATCCCCCATCTGATATAGCCTCCGGCAGGATTGCTTAAGATGCGCAAAAGAAGTATGTCATGCTTTGCATGACGCGCATCTCGCAGCAAGAATGCCGAGGCATTCTTGAAGGTAAAAGGCAGCCGATCTGACATATATAGGGGGAAAGATATGGAAATAGGAAAAGAAGAGAGCAATGTACAGAATGCTCAGCTTTCTATGCAGGAACTATATGGAAAAACACAGGAACCGCCGCATAAAAAAGTGCCTCTGACAGAAAATATGCAGTATTCCGACCGTGAGCGCATCCATGCCTACTGGCTATCGCGGGTGGATGGAATCGGCGCGGTGACGGCGGCTAAATTATATGAATCGTGCGGCAGTTTTGAGGGAATCTATGAGCGGGTTTTATATAATAGGAAGAAACTGGATCCGTTTATATGTTCCTTTCTCGGAAAGGCTGTGAAAAAGGGGCTGGAGGAAGCGGTTCCGCTCTTCAAACAGCGCGTGGAAGAATACGATAGGCTGGAGGAACAGGGGGTACGTTTCATTCTGTGCGGTGAGGCGGCATATCCGAAGCGCCTGATGCATATCTATGATAAACCGATGTGGCTGTTTGTGCGTGGAATGCTTCCAGAAGATGCGAAACCATCCGCGGCAGTCATCGGGGCGCGCAGCTGTACGCCGTATGGACGACAGGAGGCAGAGTATTTCGGCCGGATTCTGGCAGAAAGCGGCGTGCAGGTAGTGAGCGGCATGGCGCTGGGGATCGATCAGGCGGGGCATAAGGGCGCGATGGATGGCGGCGGACTGACGTATGCCGTGATGGGCTGTGGGATTGACACCTGTTATCCGCCATCCGGCATCCGACTGCATGCGCGCATCCGTGAACAAGGCGGCATATTGTCAGAATATGGACCGGGTGTACCGCCGACGGCATCCCATTTTCCAATCCGGAACCGGATCATCAGCGGACTTTCCGACCTGGTGCTGGTCGTGGAAGCACGAAAAAGAAGCGGCTCCCTGATTACGGCGGATCTGGCGCTGGAGCAGGGAAAAGAGGTATTTGCGCTGCCGGGACGGCGCATCGATCCGCTCAGTGAGGGCTGCAACCGGCTGATTGCACAGGGGGCGGGGATCGTGACGAAACCGGAGGATGTGTTGGATTTCTTCCATATAAAATGTAAAAATTCTTGTAAAAAAACAATAAAATCAGTAAATGCACTTGCCAAGTCGGAAAAAATGGTGTATAGTTGCCTAGATTCACAACCGAAACATCTGGAAGCGGTCATGAAAAGCTGTGGGGTGACAGCAGGGGAATGCATGACTGCGCTTTTGAATCTGGAAATGCAGGGATTGATCCTGCAGCCAATGAATCAATATTACGTTAGGAAGATTGTATAGAGGTCTGTTATGGCAAAAAATCTGGTTATTGTAGAGTCTCCGGCGAAAGTCAAGACAATTAAAAAATTTTTGGGTTCCAACTATGAGGTGGACGCCTCCGGCGGTCATGTGCGCGACCTCCCTAAGAGCACGCTGGGAGTGGACGTAGAGCATGGATATGAGCCGAAGTATATCACCATCCGGGGAAAGGGCGATGTGTTGGCGCGTCTTCGTAAAGAGGTTAAAAAAGCGGATAAGATTTATCTCGCAACTGACCCGGACCGCGAGGGAGAGGCGATCTCCTGGCACCTGATGAAAGCATTAAAGCTGGATGAACAGAAAGATAAAAAGGTTTACCGTATCAGTTTCAATGAGATTACAAAAAACGCCGTCAAGGCATCTTTAAAAGAGCCGCGTGCCATCGATGAAAATCTGGTGGATGCACAGCAGGCGAGACGTATGCTTGACCGTATGGTGGGTTACCTCATCAGCCCGCTTCTCTGGGCGAAGGTCAAGAGAGGACTCAGCGCCGGTCGTGTGCAGTCGGTCGCGCTGCGTATGATCTGCGACCGTGAGGAAGAGATCAATGCGTTTATACCGGAAGAATACTGGACGCTGGATGCACAGCTCCACGTACATGGCTCCAGAAAGAAGCTGACCGCCCATTATTACGGCGATAAGGACGGCAGGAAGGCAATTCACAGCAAAGAGGAAGTGGAGGCGCTTATGAAGCGTCTGGAGGGCTGTGAGTACGAAGTGCGCGATGTGAAGCTGGGCGAGCGCGTGAAGAAGGCGCCGATCCCGTTTACGACCAGTACGCTGCAGCAGGAGGCATCCAAGACGCTGAATTTCTCAACGCAGAAGACGATGCGCCTTGCCCAGCAGCTCTATGAGGGCGTGGATATCAAGGGACGCGGCACAATCGGTCTGATCACCTACCTGCGTACCGATTCCACCCGCATCGCGGCAGAGGCAGATGCGGCGGCGAGAAGCTATATCGGCGACCAGTTTGGGGCAAGTTACGTGTCCGAGGCGCCGGCGGCGGCAAAATCAGACGCCAAGATCCAGGACGCACACGAGGCGATCCGTCCGACCGACATTACACTGACGCCGGTACAGGTAAAAGAACAGCTTTCCAGAGACCAGTTCCGTCTGTACCAGCTTATCTGGAAGCGCTTCACGGCGAGCCGGATGCGCCCGGCGGTTTACGAGACAACCTCCGTCAAGGTAGCAGCCGGAGAGGAGCTTTTTACCCTGTCGGCGTCCAAAATCAAATTTGATGGCTTCATGTCCGTCTATTCACAGGACGAGGATAAGGAGACCGACGGCGTTCTGAACGAGTCGCTGGAAGCAGGCATGAAGCTGGATTTAAACCAGTTAGAACCGGCACAGCATTTTACACAGCCACCGGCACATTATACAGAGGCGTCGCTCGTCAAGGCGCTGGAAGAGCAGGGCATCGGACGGCCAAGTACCTATGCACCGACCATCACGACAATCATCGCGCGCCGCTATGTAGCGAAGGAAAATAAGAACCTCTATGTGACAGAGCTTGGCGAGGTAGTCAACCGGATGATGAAGAAGGCGTTCCCATCCATCGTTGATTTGCAGTTTACGGCAAATATGGAGTACCTGCTCGACAGCATCGGGGACGGCACGATCGGCTGGAAGACCGTTATCGAAAACTTTTATCCGGATCTTGACAAGGCGGTTAAAGAAGCGGAGAAGACGCTTGAGAGCGTCAAGATTGCTGACGAGGTGACGGATGTGATCTGTGACCAGTGCGGGCGCAACATGGTAATTAAGTATGGCCCGCACGGCAAATTCCTTGCCTGCCCGGGATTCCCAGACTGTAAAAACACGAAGCCGTACCTGGAAAAGATCGGCGTGAAGTGCCCGAAATGCGGTGGTGAGATTGTCATCCGTAAATCGAAAAAGGGCAGAAGATATTACGGCTGCGAAAATAACCCGGACTGCGATTTTATGACCTGGCAGAAACCGTCAAAAGAAATGTGTCCGAAATGTGGACATATTATGCTCGAAAAGGGAAATAAGCTTCTTTGTTCTAACGAAGCCTGCGGTTTTGTAAAAAACTCATAAAAACTCTTGAAATAGATATTAATTATTAAAAAAAATGAAAAATACAGAAAAACTCTTGCTATTATACGAAAATCGTGTTACAATTCTTACAGGTTAGGATCGAATTCTAATTTACGATAAAGGCAAAGGAGGTAACTGGTAAAATGAGCGTTCAATTACTGGACAAAACTAGAAAAATTAATAAGTTATTGCACAACAACCATTCTCATAAGGTTGTGTTCAATGACATTTGTGAAGTCCTCAGTGACATACTGGAATCCAATATTCTCGTAATCAGCAAGAAAGGTAAAGTACTCGGAGTTGCGATTCATGAGGGTGTGGATGAGATCGAAGAGTTGATCAAGGATCAGGTCGGCGGTTTTGTTGACCGTATGTTGAATGAACGCCTTTTAAGCGTTTTGTCAACGAAGGAAAATGTCAACCTTGCCACATTGGGATTCGCCGAGGAGAACGTGAAGAAGTATCAGGCGATCATCACGCCTATTGATATATCCGGTGAGAGACTGGGTACTCTGTTCATCTACAAATCAGATGCACAGTACGACATCGACGATATCATCCTGAGTGAGTACGGAACCACTGTTGTCGGACTTGAGATGATGCGTTCTGTCAACGAGGAGAATGCAGAGGAGACAAGAAAGATCCAGATCGTTAAATCAGCGATCAGCACCCTGTCCTTCTCCGAACTGGAAGCAATTACTCACATCTTCGATGAGCTGGAAGGCAACGAGGGCATTCTGGTAGCCAGCAAGATTGCAGACAGAGTCGGCATTACCCGTTCCGTTATCGTCAATGCACTCCGCAAGTTTGAAAGTGCAGGCGTTATTGAGTCCCGTTCGTCCGGTATGAAGGGAACCTACATTAAGGTTCTGAACGATGTTGTATTTGACGAGTTGAAAGCGTTAAAAGCGCAGAACAACCGTCCGTCATCCAATGTATAAAAACATATAAGACATTTTAAACAAAAACAAAAGTTTTGACAAAACGTGAAAAAGTGTGAGGGATAAAAAAGGACTCGGTGAGAGCCCTTTTTTATGTAATAGGAAATTCCTTGGAATTCCCTATTACACAAAAAGGCACTAACGTGCCAATGATGCGCACTCGCGCGAAGCAGAAACATGTCGCAAGCGACCGCGCTCAGCGCGAGAATGTGCCAAGGCACATTCTTTTTCATTTGCGAAATATTTATTCTAATGCATCCTTAATCTCCCCATCCGGCACATCCATCGGATAGTTTCCGGTGAAGCATGCCGTACAGAGCGGCAGTCCGCCTGCCATCTCCTCGAGATCTTCAACCGGCATATATCCAAGCGAATCCGCACCGATCTCCCGGCAGATTTCTTCGACGGAATGACTGCTGGCGATGAGCTGTTTATTGGAGGGGACATCGGTGCCGAAATAGCAGGGGAAGAGGAATGGCGGGGAGCTGACGCGCACATGAACCTCCTTCGCCCCGGCTTTTTTGAGCATGCGGATCAGGTTTTTCATCGTCGTACCGCGCACGATGGAGTCATCGACGAGGACAATGCGTTTTCCCCTGACAGCCGGTTCCAGAATATTAAGCTTGATCCGGACGCTATTTTCGCGTTCTTCCTGGGTCGGTTTGATGAAAGTTCTGCCGACATAGCTGTTTTTATGGAAAATAATCTCATATGGAATGCCGGATGCCTTCGCATATCCCATCGCGGCGGTCAGACCGGAATCCGGTACACCGGCGACGAGGTCGGCATCGGCAGGGAAGGAACGTGCGAGAGCAGCGCCGCCGCGCAGCCTAGCCTCATAGACGCTCACATCATCGATGTGGCTGTCGAGGCGGGCAAAATAGATGTATTCGAAAACGCAGTGCGCCCGTTTTTCCTGCTGCAGGCTTTTATCAGAAAAAACGCCGTCGCGGGTGATGGTCACGATCTCACCCGGTTCGATATCACGGATAAATTCGCCGCCGACCGAGGTGATGGCACAGCTTTCCGATGCCATGATCCAGACATTTCCCTTTTTGCCGAGGCAGAGAGGACGCAGACCAAATGGATCACGAACGCCGATCAGCTTGCGCGGGCTGGAGATAATCAGGGCATAAGCGCCACGTGTTTTTGCCGCGGTCCGTTTGATTGCCTCTTCAGCGGTCGGGGCAGCCAGACGTTCTCTGGCGATGTGGAATGCGATTACCTCTGAATCCATCGTCGTCTGGAAGATTGCGCCGGTTTCTTCAAGCTGGCGGCGCATCTCAAACGCATTTACCAGGTTTCCGTTGTGCGCCAGACAGAGTGTTCCCTTAAAATACTTAAGTACCAGTGGCTGTGTGTTTTCGATGGTAGAAGAACCGGTTGTGGAGTAGCGAACATGACCAACTCCCAGATTGCCGCCGAGGCGTTTTAACGTCTCCTCATGAAATACCTCATTGACAAGTCCCAGCCCTTTGTAGCAGTTGACAACGCCCTTTGGGCCGTTCGTGTCACAGACTGCGATGCCGCATGACTCCTGACCGCGGTGCTGGAGTGCGCTGAGTCCGTAGTACATATCTCTGGCAACATCGCCGCCCTCCAGGTCAAACATTCCAAATACGCCGCATTCCTCACGAAGTCCGGTTTCGTATGTGAGTGACTCCCTCATGATATAAACCTCCTTTGTATTCAAGATACCTGAATGATAAGAAAATAACAGGGATAAGAACCCAAAATTGACTGCAAAATATCAGTATAAAAGACAATATACCAATATTTTGCAGCCAAATCATAACACATTTTTCTCGATTTTTCAATCAAGTCATAATATTGACATGTCAGATTATACGGAGAACAGAAGTTCATCGTAAGTCGGATACGGCAGGAAGGAATCCGGAATCAGGGCTTCTGCGGTATCAACGCTGCTTCTCAAGTCATCCATCTTGGCAAGAATCGTATAGTGGAAATATGTAACCTTCTCGATATTATCTTCCATGGATTCTGCCGCTTTTTCAGCCTCTGCCAGTGCTTCGGTTTTCTCGGAAATCTCGGTGTAGAGACCGGACAGCTTCTCAAGCAGTTTGCTCTCGGCGCTGATCGGTGCGTTCGGCAGGATTGCCTTTGTCTTTGCGGCGGTTTCAGCCAGCTCCTTGCAGTAGGAGAGGACGGACGGCAGGAAGGTCTTCTTCATCATCGAAAGCATCGTCTTTGCCTCGATGTTGATGGTCTTGATGTAGTTCTCTTCCTTGATTTCGTAGCGGGAGAAGAGTTCCTCCTTGGTGTAGATGCCGTGTTTCAGGAACAGTTCTACGTTTTTCTCAGCAATCAGGCGCGGAAATGCCTCTGCGCAGCTCGGCAGGTCGAAGAGTCCGCGTTTGTGAGCTTCCTCTACCCATTCGCTGGTGTAACCGTTGCCGTTGAATACGATGTGGCGGTGATCACGCAGCACTTCCTTTAAGAGCAGATGGATTTCTGCCTCCAGAGCCTTGCCTGAAAGACCTTCCAGACGGTCTGCAAATTCGCCTAAAACTTCAGCTACGGCTGTATTGATGACAATGTTCGGTTCCGATACAGAGAGAGCGGAACCTGGCATACGGAACTCGAATTTATTGCCGGTAAAGGCAAACGGAGAAGTACGGTTGCGATCGGTTGTATCTTTGATAAAGTGCGGCAGAACCTTTGCGCCCGGCTTCATGGTCTGGACTTCTTTTGCCTCAGACTCGAGATCTTTTTCCACAATATCGAGAACTGCTTCCAGATCATCTCCGATAAACATAGACACGATAGCTGGCGGTGCCTCGTTACCGCCCAGACGGTGGTCATTTCCAGCAGTTGCAACTGATACGCGGAGCAGATCGCCGTAGACATCGACTGCCTTGATCGTTGCGAACAGGAAGAGAAGGAACTGTAAGTTCTTTGCCGGATCGCGATCCGGATCAAGAAGGTTTTCGCCGGTGTTGGTCGATAAAGACCAGTTGTTGTGTTTACCGCTTCCGTTGATGCCCTCAAATGGTTTCTCATGGAGCAGGCACACAAGGCCATGTTTCTCTGCCACACGTTTCATGATTTCCATAGTGAGCTGGTTGTTGTCAACTGCCACATTGGTAGTCGTGTAGATGGTGGCAAGTTCATGCTGCGCCGGAGCTACCTCGTTGTGTTTGGTTTTTGCCGGAATACCGAGCTTCCAGAGCTCTTCATCCAGTTCTTTCATGAAAGCGGAAACTCTCGGACGGAGAGCGCCGAAATAGTGGTCATCCATTTCCTGACCTTTCGGAGCTGGTGCGCCAAACAGAGTTCTTCCGCAGAACTTCAAATCGCTTCTCTTATTAAACAGTTCTTTATCAACCAGGAAATACTCCTGTTCCGGACCAACGGTGGAGACAACGCGGGTCACATCTTCATTTCCGAAGAGTTTCAGGACACGCAGCGCCTCGCGGTTGATGGTTTCCATCGAACGCAGAAGAGGGGTTTTGGTATCAAGTGCCTCGCCGCTGTAGGAACAGAATGCGGTCGGGATGCAGAGTGTATCGTCTTTAATAAATGCTGGGGAGGTTGGATCCCAGGCTGTATAACCTCTTGCCTCAAAGGTGGCACGAAGTCCGCCGGATGGGAAACTGGATGCATCCGGTTCGCCCTTTACCAGCTCTTTGCCGGAGAAATCCATGATAACTTCGCCATTGCCAACCGGGTTGATGAAACTGTCGTGCTTCTCAGCAGTGATGCCGGTCATCGGCTGGAACCAGTGTGTGAAGTGAGTTGCACCATTTTCAACGGCCCATTCCTTCATTGCAACTGCGACTGCATTTGCAATGTCGAGATCCAGATGGCTGCCATTTTCAATCGTTTTGCGGAGTGCCTTATAAACATCGCGCGGCAATTTGCTTTTCATGACTTTGTCGTTGAATACAAGACTTCCATACAGTTCAGGGATGTTTTTTTTCATAACTCATGTCTCCTTTCAGGTTTTATGTCTGCGATTTTGTGATGATTAAATCTACGTAAGATGAATGTGCTCTGACACATTTTACATAAAGAAAAGGGCACCTCGATCATCTCGAAGCGCCCTTGCTTTTATGTGTAGTAGTATACACGAAAAATTCTGAATGTCAATACAATTTGCACACGAATTTTGAAAAAATGTTTCAAGGGAGGATATTGTACAAGATTTCTTCTATTTAAGTCGAACATCTGTGAGACTTGGCGCGTGATACTGGTCAGCGAAGCTGACATATTCCATACAGAATTACTGCGTGAAAAAAAATTAAAAAACCTCTTTACAAACTCAGAAAAATAGTTTATAGTTTGAACATAAAAAATTGAATCCAACGGGGTGGGCAAGGATGCCATGATAATCATGGTATTCGTGCCCACTTTTTTAAAAGGCAAAGATGGAGACTCTGTTTCGAAGAATCCGACAGAAAGACGCGGTCACCGGCTGAGAGCCGTGTCAGGAGGGAGCGGGACAATAGGGAACACTCCGGAGCCGGATGACTGAGAGCGACACTGGACACCCCGCCAGCCGCCGCAGGTAGGTCATCACGTGACTGCGCGTTAAGCAGCGAAAGAGTAAAAAGAAAAACAATCGTTTCTTTTTAAATGCGGGTGGTACCGCGGGAATATCCCGTCCCGGAATGATGTGAGTGAACGTCATTCCGGGACTTTTTGTGTAATAGGAAATTCCTTGGAATCCCCTATTACACAAAAAGGCACTAACGTGCCAATGATGCGCACTCGCGCGAAGATGTAGTTTGTCGCAAGCGACCGCGCTCGGCGCGAGAATGTGCCAAGGCACATTCTTTTTCATTATTCCCGTCCCGGACATATCAAAAAGCAGAGAAAGAGAGGAAACAGCGATGGAATTTATGACAGGTAAAAAGGAAAAAGAAGTGCTGGATCTGGCAGCCGTGTTTGCAGACGGTATGGAAGGACGGGAAGTAAAGGTAAACGGCGCGATCATGAGTGTCCGCAACATGGGCGATATCGCATTTGTGATTCTCCGGAAACGTGACGGCGTGCTGCAGACTGTCTATGAAAAAGGTGTGACCGACGCAGATTTTACTGAATTAAGAGAAGAAACATTCGTAGAAGTTTCCGGTGTCCTCCGAAAAGAAGAGCGGGCGCCGAGAGGCATGGAACTTCGTTTAAAGAGTGTTCGGATCCTCTCGAAACCGGAAGAACCGATGCCGATTGCCGTATCAAAATGGAAAATGAGCGCATCCCTGGAAGCCAAACTGGATATGCGTTCTCTGACACTCCGCAACCTGCGGGAGCGCGCACGTTTCAGAATCCAGGAAGGAATCGCACGGGCATTCCGGGAGTACCTGTATGGAGAAGGATTTACGGAAATTCATTCCCCGAAGATCGGAGCAAAAGGAGCCGAGGGCGGAGCAAACGTCTTTAAACTCGATTATTTTCACCGCCCGGCGGTGTTAGCGCAGAGTCCGCAGTTTTACAAACAGATGATGGTCGGCGTGTTTGACCGTGTGATGGAGGTTGGTCCGGTGTTCCGTGCGGAGAAGCATAACACGAAACGCCATTTAAACGAATATACCGGACTGGATTTTGAGATGGGATATATCGATGATTTTACCGATATCATGGCGATGGAAACCGGATTTCTTCAGCATATGGTGGAAATTTTAAAGAAGGAATATTCCACGGAGCTGGAAATTCTTAAAGTCAAACTTCCGGAAGTAGAGAAGATTCCGGCAGTGACCTTTACCGAGGCGAAACGCCTTGCCTCCGAAAAATATGGAACCCAGATCAAAAACCCATACGATCTGGAGCCGGAGGAAGAACACCTGATTGGACGCTATTTTAAAGAAGAGTACGGCGCCGATTTTGTGTTTGTCACCCATTATCCATCCAAGAAGCGTCCATTCTATGCGATGGATGACCCGACAGACCCGAAAGTAACACTCAGCTTTGACCTTTTATTCCGTGGACTGGAAGTCACAACCGGCGGACAGCGTATCCACAGCTACACCGAGTTGATGGAGAAGATTGAAAAACGCGGTATGGATACCGAGGGAATGGAACAGTATTTAAGCACCTTCAAACACGGTATGCCGCCTCACGGCGGACTCGGTATCGGTCTGGAACGTATGACGATGCAGCTGCTTGAAGAGGAGAATGTCCGTGAGGTTTCGCTCTTCCCGAGAGATATGAGCCGTCTGGTACCGTAACGTGACAGGACGCAATTTCCTATGAAACAAAGAGTTTGTCCATAACACATATTATAATAGGAAGGAACAGAACTTATGGCAGTGAAAATAGACGATGAAATGATTGATTATGTTGGTATTTTAGCAAAGCTTTCCCTTTCTCCGGAGGAAAAGGAGGCAGCGAAAAGCGACATGAGCCGGATGCTTGAGTATATCGATATGCTGAATCAGCTTGATACTTCGGAGGTAGAACCGATGTCGCATGTCTTTGACATTCACAATGTGTTCCGCGAAGATGTCGTGGAAAATGGAGATGAATCAGATGCGATGCTTTCGAATGCACCGGAGCAGAAAGAAAAACAGTACAAGGTGCCGAGGACAGTGGAGTAAAAAGAAGTAGAGATACAGGCAGCAATATGGAGGAAATCAGGATGGGAATTTCAGAATTAACAGCGCTGGAGCTGGGAAAAGAAATTAAAGAAAAACAAATCTCCGTCCGGGAGGCGGTACAGGCATCTCTGGAACGGATTCATAAATATGAAGATACAGTTCATGCTTATGTAACGCTGACCGAGGAGGCAGCACTGGCACAGGCGGATGAGATCCAGAAACAGATTGACGATGGCACCCTGACCGGACCGCTGGCGGGCGTTCCGATGGCGATCAAGGATAATATTTGTACAGAGGGAATTGAGACAACGTGCAGTTCCAAAATTTTAAGGGGATTTGTACCTCCGTACTCAGCGGAGGCAGCGCTGAACCTCAAAAAAGCCGGTGCGATCCTGCTTGGAAAGACAAATATGGATGAATTTGCGATGGGAAGTACGACCGAGACATCCTGGTTTGGACCGACGAAAAACCCGTGGAATACAGAGCATGTACCTGGCGGATCTTCCGGTGGCTCGTGTGCGGCTGTCGCAGCGGGAGAGACCTTTTTTGCTCTTGGTTCAGATACGGGCGGTTCCATCCGCCAGCCAAGTTCCTTCTGCGGCGTGACCGGCATCAAACCGACCTATGGAACGGTTTCCCGGTATGGTCTGATCGCCTACGGTTCCTCGCTGGATCAGATTGGACCGATTGCGAAAGATACCGCAGACTGCGCGGCAATTCTGGAAACGATCGCTTCCTATGATAAAAAGGACAGCACCTCTGTCAAGCGGGAGGCGTACAATTTTACCGCTGCCCTGACCGGAGAGGTAAAAGGGATGAAGATTGGAATCCCGTCCGATTATCTGGGCGAAGGACTCGATGAAGATGTAAAAAAAGCTGTTCTGGCGGCAGCTGATGCGTTAAAAGAACGCGGGGCAGAAGTAGAATTTTTTGATTTAGGCATGGTTGAGTATGCGATTCCAGCATATTACGTCATTGCATCGGCGGAGGCAAGCTCCAACCTGTCCCGGTTTGACGGTGTGAAGTACGGTTACCGCACACCGGAATATGAAGATTTACATGAAATGTATAAAAAGAGCCGTTCCGAGGGCTTTGGACCAGAGGTAAAACGCCGTATCATGCTCGGTTCGTTCGTTTTGAGTTCCGGCTACTACGATGCATATTATCTGAAAGCACTCCGCACAAAAGCATTGATTAAACAGGCATTTGACAAGGCGTTTGAGAAATACGATGTCATTCTGGGACCGGCAGCGCCGTCCACGGCACCGCTGCTGGGCGACAGCCTTTCCGATCCGATGAAGATGTATCTGGGCGATATTTATACTGTTTCGGTCAACCTGGCAGGTCTTCCGGGCATTTCAGTTCCGTGCGGGCTGGATTCAAAGGGACTTCCGATCGGGCTTCAGATGATCGCAGACTGCTTCCAGGAAAAAAAGCTGTTTGGCGCGGCATCTGCATACGAAAAGGCGAGAGGTGCATGGAAGCTTCCGGTTATGACAGACAAGGAGGGCAGATAAGATGAAGAAAGAATATGAGACAGTCATCGGCTTGGAGGTACACGTAGAGCTGGCGACGAAAACCAAGATTTTCTGCGGCTGCTCCACCGAATTTGGAGCAAAACCAAATACTCATACCTGCCCGGTTTGTACCGGTATGCCGGGTTCCCTGCCGGTTTTAAATAAGAAAGTTGTTGAATACGCGATGTCTGTCGGTCTGGCGGCAAACTGCGGTATCAACCAGTTCTGTAAATTTGACCGGAAAAACTATTTTTACCCGGACAACCCGCAGAACTACCAGATTTCCCAACTGTATCTCCCGATCTGCCACGACGGCTATATCCCGATCGACACGCATGCCGGTGAAAAGAAAATTCGTATTCATGAAATTCATATGGAGGAAGATGCCGGAAAGCTGATCCACGACGAGTGGGAAGACTGCTCGCTGGTTGATTACAACCGAAGCGGCGTGCCGTTGATCGAGATCGTTTCTGAGCCGGATATGCGGAGTGCTGATGAGGTTATTGCCTACCTTGAACGCCTGCGCCTGCTGGTACAGTATCTGGGCGCATCCGATTGTAAGTTACAGGAAGGTTCGATGCGTGCCGATGTCAACTTATCGGTCCGTGAGGTGGGAAGTGAGACATTTGGTACGAGAACCGAGATGAAGAACCTGAACTCTTTCAAGGCGATTGCCCGTGCGATCGACGGCGAGCGCGCCCGCCAGATTGAGCTGCTGGAAGAGGGCAGGAAGGTCATCCAGGAGACGAGACGCTGGGATGACAATAAGGAATACTCCTATGCGATGCGTTCTAAAGAGGATGCGAAAGATTACCGTTATTTCCCGGATCCGGATCTTCCGCCGGTCTGCATCAGCGATGAATGGCTGGAATCCGTCTGCGCCGCCTTGCCGGAATTGCAGCCGGAAAAAATGGCACGTTACCAGAGTGAATATGGTCTGTCTGAATATGACAGCCGCATCCTGACTGAGTCTAAGAAGATGGCGGATATGTTTGAAAAGACCACTACCATCTGCCAGAAACCGAAGAAAGCGGCAAACTGGCTGATCGGCGAGGCAAGCCGCCTGCTCAAGGAAAAAGGACAGGACGCTGAAAGCCTGTGGTTCTCCCCGATGCATCTGGCACAGCTCATCGATCTGGTCGATGCTGGAACGATCAATAACAACACGGCAAAAGAAGTATTTACAGCTATTTTCGAGCAAGATGTCGATCCGTCCGCCTATGTCGAAGCACACGGACTTGGCATGGTCAATGACGACAGTGCTCTGGAACAGGCAGTTTCCGATGTGCTCGCCGCAAACCCGAAGACGGTGGAAGAGTACAAGAGTGGAAAGACAAAGGTACTTGGATTTCTGGTTGGTCAGGTGATGAAATTGATGAAGGGCAAGGCAAATCCGGGTAAAGTGAATGAAATGATGACGGAGAAGCTGAACGCGTAAAAACGCCTTTGTATAAATGAAAATTATAATTAGCTTTTAAAGAAAACTAAAAAGAAACTGTCTACAGATGCTGGCTTTCTGGATGATTCGTGATTTGTAATCGGAATTACCAGAAATACCATCTGTAACAGTTTCTTTTTTATAATCGTGTTATAAATGATGCGATGTGATTACTCTACAATATCCAGCTCCTTGCTGAAGGAGTTCAGAATCTCGCATCCATCCTCAGTAATCAGCACCAGATCCTCGATTCTCACGCCAACTTCGCCTTCTACATAAATACCTGGTTCGATGGAGAAGATATTGCCAACCTCAGCGACCTTGGTGTTCGCAGAAGAAACATCGCCGTACTCATGTACTTCCAGACCGATGAAATGTCCCAGCCGATGGGTAAAGTTCGGACCATATCCGGCATCCTCGATGATCTGGCGGGCAGCTTTATCGACTTCGCAGAGCGGAACGCCCGGTTTCAGAATTGCTTCTGCGGCAGCATTTGCGCGGCGGACGGTCTCATAAATAGCGCGGTGCTTCTCAGACGGTACTTTTTTATAGAAGAAAGTACGTGTCATATCGGCACAATAGCCATCCTTCCTGCATCCAACATCAAACAGGACGGTGTCGCCCTCTTTCAGAACCGTGTTGTCCGGACCGTGGTGTCCAAGCGCGCAGTTTGCACCGAAGCCAACCAGTGGTTCAAAGGAATATCCGTCTGCACCGAGACTCTTATAAATATCTAACATCTTGGAAGCGATCTCTTCCTCAGTCACGCCCTCATGGATCAGACCTCGGAACTGTGCCATCGCCTTATCATTGATTGCGGAAACCGCACGCATTTTTTCACGTTCTTCGTCATCCTTGCACGCACGGACCTCATCGATGCAGATGGAGCTGACCTTGTAGGAGGAAGCGCCCGAATGATCGATGACCGGAATCAGGAAACGGGCAGCAAATGTTTTATCAATACCGAGCGGTTTGCCTGCCTCAACACAGTCGCACAGAGGAGTCAGGTAATCGTCTGTATCCGAGAAGCGGAATTTCTCTACGCCCAGATCTTCCGGAACGGTAAAGAGGTTATTGATAAAGATCTTATTCTTGCCGGACTGGTTAATGTAAAGTGCCAGCAGACGTTCACCCGGATCAATAAAACGACCCGTCAGATAATAGATCGCATATGGATCGGAAATAATCATCTGCTCGAGACCCTCTGTTTCCATTTTCTTCAAAACTTTCTCAAGTCGCTGTGTGTTCATCATGATGTCCTCCTTATAAGTAAAGTGGCTGTAACTGGAAGATGCCAGACAGTTTACGCCGTAAATTATCTACCCTTATTATAAAACGCGCCGGGAAAAAGTCAACGATTAAAAGAACGCTTGAAAAGCGCATGGAAAGGGGGTAGAATAGTATCAACTGACCAGCCTTCGAAAAATGAAAGGACTTTTATTTTTAAGATACGAAAGGATGAAAAACATGGCGAAATCCTATGAAATGGATATGTGCAATGGTCCGATTCTCGGAAAGGTACTTACATACTCCATTCCGCTGATGCTTTCCGGTGTGCTTCAGCTTCTTTTCAATGCGGCAGATGTGATCGTGGTGGGGCGTTTTGCAGGCAGCCAGTCTCTGGCTGCAGTCGGCTCGACCAGTTCCCTTATTAATCTTCTCATTAACGTCTTTATCGGTCTGTCGATTGGTGCGAACGTTCTGGTGGCACGCTATTATGGCGCGAAGAATGACCGCGACATGAGCGAGACAATCCATACGGCGATCACGGTCAGCCTGATGAGCGGGCTGTTTCTAGTCTTTTTGGGTTTGTTTACCTCACGTTTCTGGCTGGAACTGATGGGGACGCCGGACGATGTCATCGATAAATCGACGATCTACATGCGGATTTATTTTGCCGGTATGCCGGCAACGATGGTGTATAACTTCGGAAGTGCGATCCTGCGCGCGATCGGCGATACGAAACGCCCGCTGTATTTCCTGACCGTGGCAGGTGTTATCAATGCAGCACTGAACATATTCTTTGTTACCAAGCTCCAGATGGACGTAGCGGGTGTCGCGCTGGCAACCGTGATTTCCCAGTGTATTTCCGCATTTCTGGTTATCCGCTGCCTGATGCGTTCAGATGGCGCGATGAAGCTGTCGCTTTCCAAGCTGGGAGTCAACCGGAGAAAACTTCTTCTTATTATAAAGGTAGGTCTTCCGGCTGGTATTCAGGGGGCGATTTTTGCGATCTCCAACGTACTGATTCAGTCGTCTGTCAATTCCTTCGGTTCGATCGCGATGGCAGGCAACACGGCATCGCAGAATATCGAGGGATTTGTGTATACCTCGATGAATGCGCTGTACCAGACCAATTTAAGCTTTACGAGCCAGAATATCGGAGCGGAGAAATATACGCGGATCAAAAAGATCCTTGCCACCTGCCAGGGCGTCGTTGTGACAGTAGGACTGGTGCTGGGATTTGCAGCATACCTCGGCGGTCCGTGGCTGTTGCAGATATATTCAGAAGACGCCGACGTTATTTCCTATGGACTGCTCCGGATGTCGATCATCTGTACGACGTATTTCCTGTGCGGCGTGATGGATACGATGGTCGGAAGCATCCGCGGACTTGGGTATTCGATCCTGCCGACGCTTGTCTCTCTGACCGGCGCCTGCGGACTGCGAGTGATTTGGATCTTTACCATATTTGCAGCGCAGCGGTCGCTGGCGATCCTGTATCTGTCGTACCCAATCTCCTGGGCGGTCACAGCGACGGCACATATGATCTGTTTCTGGCGGGCGGCGAAGAAGATGCCGAAGGAAGATGGCCATCCGGTGCGGGGATAGAATTTGAAACGATGTAATGCGATCATTAAGCTGCTTGTTTTTGAAAGAAAACACAGACAGAGCAGCAAAAAAAATAATTCGTTTGATAATCTGATTGGTGTAAAGAAAAAATACTTGACACCAATTAGATTATCGTGTATGATAACACAGGTGATGAGGAATGGAAAAAATTGTTGAACAGGGTCTTTTGTATGATTTTTACGGAGAACTCCTGACAAAGCATCAGCAAAGTGTATATAAGGATGTGGTATTTAACGATCTGTCCCTCAGCGAGATTGCAGACGAACAGGGCATTACCCGTCAGGGTGTGCATGATCTGATCCGGCGCTGTGACCGTACACTTCTTGGTTATGAGGAAAAGCTTGGACTGATTGCCAAATTCCAGAAAACCAAGGAAAAAGTAACTGAGATTCATCGGTTGACGGAAGAATTCAGCCAGACACAGAATCAGGCGCTGATTGAGGCAATCGGGCGAATCTCAAACGAGATATTGGATTTATAATGCAGGAGGTTTTTGATGGCATTTGAAAGCTTGGCAGACAAACTGCAGAATGTGTTTAAAAACCTGACAGGCAAGGGACGACTCAGCGAGAGCGACGTAAAAGCCGGACTCAAAGAAGTCAAGATGGCCCTTCTGGAAGCGGATGTAAGCTTCAAGGTAGTAAAACAGTTTATCAATTCTGTACAGGAGCGGGCGATTGGAACCGATGTTTTAAATGGTCTGAATCCAGGACAGATGGTAATAAAGATTGTCAACGACGAGCTGGTCAAGCTGATGGGCTCCGAGATGACAGAGATTGCGTTAAAACCGGGCAATGAGATTACCGTCATCATGATGGCAGGTCTCCAGGGTGCTGGTAAGACGACCACGACGGCAAAGATTGCCGGAAAGCTCAAGGCAAAGGGAAAAAATCCATTGCTGGTAGCATGTGATGTCTACCGACCGGCGGCAATCGAACAGCTGCAGAAAAATGGTGAAAAACAGGGTGTTCCCGTATTTGCGATGGGAACGAACCACAAACCGGTCAATATCGCAAAGGCAGCGCTTGAGCACGCGGCGAAAAATGGCAACAATGTGGTTATCATCGATACAGCCGGTCGTCTCCACATCGATGAAGCGATGATGGATGAGCTGGTTGAGATCAAAGAGAATGTGGATGTTTATCAGACACTTCTCGTTGTAGATGCCATGACTGGTCAGGATGCAGTCAATGTAGCGAGCATGTTTAACGACAAAATCGGCATTGACGGTGTGGTTCTGACAAAGATGGATGGCGATACGCGAGGCGGTGCGGCCCTTTCTATCAAGGCGGTAACCGGAAAACCGATTCTCTATGTCGGTATGGGCGAGAAACTTTCCGATTTGGAACAGTTTTACCCGGACCGTATGGCTTCCCGGATCTTGGGCATGGGCGATGTTCTTTCCATTATCGACAAAGCATCTGCTGTGATCGACGAGGAGAAGGCAAAAGAACTCGGCCGCAAGATTAAGAAGGCAGAATTTGATTACAATGACTTCCTCGATCAGATGAACCAGATCAAGAAGATGGGCGGCATGGCGAGCATCATGAGTATGATGCCAGGCATGGGACAGCTTAAAGGTCTGGATTTAGATGAGAATGAGAAGACGATGGGACGCGTGGAGGCGATCATCCTCTCGATGACAGCCGAAGAGCGGCGCAACCCGGATCTGATGAATCCGTCCCGCAAGAAACGAATCGCACAGGGCGCAGGCGTGGATATCGCAGAAGTCAACCGCCTGGTAAAACAGTTCGGAGATATGAAAAAGCTGATGAAACAGCTTCCGGGCATGGCAGGCGGCGGAAAACGCAAGGGTCTTGGCGGACTCGGCGGTATGCTTGGCAAGATGAAGCTGCCGTTTTAAACAAGTGTTAGTAGATGCAGTGTGCATTAGCTATATTTTATAATTCAAGGAAATAAGGAAAATTTCAGGAGGTAATTTAAAATGGTAAAGATGAGATTAAGAAGAATGGGTCAGAAGAAAGCTCCTTTCTATAGAATCGTTGTTGCAGATTCCAGATCCCCGAGAGATGGCAGATTCATCGAGGAGATCGGTATCTACGATCCGAACACAGAGCCGAGCACTCTGAAATTCGATGAGGAAGCTGCTAAGAAATGGTTAGCAACAGGCGCTCAGCCGACAGAGACTGTTGGTAAACTCTTAAAGATCGCTGGTATCCAGTAAATCAAGCATACTGACCTGTGAGGTGCAAAGGTATGAAAGAATTAGTAGAAGTTATCGCGAAAGCACTGGTTGAGAACCCGGACGAGGTAGTGGTTACAGAATCGGTCAAAGACGACGAGACTGTAATCGAGCTTTCCGTTGCACCGGCCGATATGGGTAAGGTAATTGGAAAACAGGGTCGTATCGCGAAAGCGATTCGCTCGGTTGTCAAGGCGGCTTCATCCAAGGAAGACAAGAAAGTTATTGTAGAGATTCAGTAATACAGACGAAGCTGAAAAGCCGGCTGCCTGAAAGGGTGTCCGGCTTTTTTATATCACAGGAAATTCAAGAGGATGCCAACGCAACCGCACCCCGGCGCGGGAATGCAAGGCACGTTCTATTTCATACAGGAGGATTATAGAATGGTTGATTATCTGAGAGTTGGTGTAATTACATCCCCGCATGGTCTGCGCGGAGATGTGAAAGTATTTCCTACCACCGATGATGTGAATCGTTTTAAAAAATTAAAAAAAGCGTATATCGACACTGGAAAAGAAAAAATGCCGGTGACCGTGGAACAGGTGCGTTTTTTCAAAAATATGGTCATTCTTAAATTTAAAGAGATGAATCGGATTGAGGACTGCGAGCCGTTCCGTAATAAGGATATTCTGATCACCCGCGATCAGGCGGTGAAACTGAATCCAGATGAGAATTTCATTGCCGATCTGATTGGTCTGAAAGTGCTGACGGACGAGGGTGAGGAGTTCGGTACGGTGAAAGATATCCTTCAGACAGCGGCTAACGACGTGTATGTGATCGAAGGACCTGAGGGCAAAGAATACCTATTCCCGTCCATCAAGGAATGCATCCTGAATGTCGATCTGGAGGCTGGCACCGTAACGGTTCATATCATGGACGGTCTGCTGGATCTGTAAATGGAATGAAAATCCTAAAATGAAAGTACCGTTGTGAAAGTGTATATATATAGGAGAAACGGATGAATTTTCATATTCTGACCCTGTTTCCGGAGATGGTAATGGGGGGACTGAACACAAGTATTACGGGGCGTGCGATTGACAAAGGGCTGATCTCGGTTGAGGCGGTCAATATCCGCGATTACTCGAAGGACAAACACCATCATGTAGACGATGCGCCCTATGGCGGCGGCGCCGGTATGGTGATGCAGCCGGAACCAATTTACGATGCATATGAAGATCTGGCGGCGCGCACCGGAAAACGTCCGCGCGTGATCTATCTGACTCCGCAGGGGCAGGTTTTCAACCAGAAAATCGCGGAAGAACTGGCGAAAGAAGAGGATCTGGTGTTCCTCTGCGGGCATTATGAGGGGATCGATGAGCGCGCATTAGAGCTGGTTGTGACCGACTATCTCTCCATCGGCGATTATGTCCTGACGGGCGGTGAGCTTCCGGCGATGGTTATGATCGACTGCATTTCCCGTCTGGTGCCTGGTGTGTTAAATAATGACGTATCCGCGGAATTTGAGTCATTTCACGACAATCTGCTGGAATATCCACAGTACACCCGCCCGGTTGTATTCATGGATAAGGCGGTCCCGGACATACTTCTGACCGGGCATCACAAAAATATCGAGACCTGGCGCCGTCAGAAATCGATCGAACGGACGCTGGAACGCCGCCCGGATCTTTTAAAAGATGCGGTTCTGGATAAGAAAGAGAAGAAATATCTGGAAGAGCTAATTCGTCAGAAAGAGGAAAAAGAAACAAAAAAACTCTAAAAAAGAGAGCAGAAAGTCCTTGCAAATCAAGGATTTCTATGATAAAATCATATTCTGTGAAATAAAGAGATGTTCCGCTGTTACAGGAAGCACGTTTTTACGGGATAAAAGATCGTATTAAGAACATCAAAGATTTTAAAGGAGGTTCACAAAGATGAACGAGATTATTAAGAACATTGAAGCAGCTCAGTTAAAGGAAACCGTTCCGAGTTTCAACGTAGGCGATACAGTACGTGTATCTGCTAAGATCAAAGAGGGAAACCGCGAGAGAATTCAGGTTTTCGAGGGAACTGTTATTAAGAGACAGAACGGCGGCGTTCGCGAGACTTTCACTGTTAGAAAGAGCTCCAACGGTGTTGGTGTAGAGAAGACCTGGCCGTTACATTCTCCGTCTGTAGAGAACGTTGAAGTAGTAAGAAGAGGTAAAGTAAGAAGAGCAAAACTGAACTACCTGAGATCCAGAATCGGCAAGGCAGCGAAGGTAAAAGAGTTAGTAAAATAATTTCTGAAGCGGATGGGGCTGCTGTACAGGTCAGCCCGCTGTGCATCCGGATATGCGGTTATGTGTGTCCGGCGCGGCGGGAGGAACTGTGCAGCAGCTTTTTTTCGTGTAATAGGAAATTCCTTGTGATTCCCTATTATAAAAAAGAATGTGCCCTGGCACATTCTCGCGCCGAGCGCGGTCGCTTGCGACATGAGCGATGATTCATGGGGAATGGATAGAGAGGGAGTGACATATGGAGCTGAAAGAGGATAAAAACCGCATCCGTCTGGTGGTTGGATGGATCGTGGATATCGCGGTGGTAATTTCGATCGCGTGGTTCGCCGTGTTTGCGATGGGGACACAGATACGGGTGAGCGGTCAATCAATGGAACCGGTGTTGTCGCAGAACGAAAAGGTTCTGATGAACCGCCTGAGTTACCGCGTGATGCGCCCAAAGCGCTATGACATTATTGTATTTGAAAAAGAAACGGGAAATTACAATATAAAACGCGTCATTGGACTGCCAGGTGAGACGGTGCAGATCAAGGACGGTTATATTTACATTAATAATGAAAAATTAGACGCCCCGAACGACTTGGGTAAGGCGGCTCTGGCTGGACTGGCGGAATATCCGATTAGTCTGGATAAAAACGAATATTTTCTGCTGGGTGACAACCGCTCCGGCAGTGAGGACAGCCGCTTTTCCAATGTGGGAAATGTGAAGTTCCGGCAGATCAAAGGAAAGGTCTGGCTGCGGATCCAGCCGGTTAGCCGGTTTGGGTTGATTTCGTCGAGATAGGTTCTAAGAAAGGAAGAAAATTTCATGCAGATACAATGGTACCCTGGACATATGACAAAGGCAAAAAGAGCCATGAAGGAAGATATCAAGCTGATCGATCTGGTGATTGAGCTGGTGGATGCGCGCGTGCCGCTCGGCAGCCGCAACCCGGATATTGATGAGCTTGCGAAGGGAAAGGGACGGATTGTCCTTTTAAATAAGGCGGATCTGGCGGACGACGGCTGTACAGAGCGCTGGATCGCATGGTTTAAGGAGCAGGGCATCCATGCACTCCGCATCAACGCGCGCAGCGGCATGGGAATGAAGCAGATCCAGCCGCTGGTGCAGGAGGCATGCAAGGAGAAAATTGAGCGTGACCGCCGCCGCGGTATCAAAAACCGCCCGGTGCGGACGATGGTAGTCGGCATTCCGAATGTCGGAAAATCGACCTTTATCAATTCCTTTGCCGGAAAAGCCTGCGCCAAGACTGGAAATAAACCGGGTGTTACCAAGGGAAACCAGTGGATCCGCTTAAATAAGACACTGGAACTTCTCGATACGCCGGGAATCCTCTGGCCGAAATTTGAAGATCCGAATGTGGGACTGTGCCTTGCATTTATCGGCTCGATCAACGATGAGATTCTGGATAAGGAAGAGCTGGCAGCCGAGCTGATCAAAAATATGTCCGGACGTTACGGAAAGCGCCTGGAAGAGCGGTATGGTGTGACGCTGGTTGAGAATACGGCTGGGGACGGCGAAGATACAAAAAAAGCCTGGGAAATTCTGCGTGAAATCGCAAGGGCACGTTCCTGTCTTTTAAAGGGCAGCGAGCTGGATACGAAAAAAGCGGCTGGCTTCCTATTAGATGACTTCCGCAGCGGCAAACTGGGGCGCGTGACGCTGGAAGTGCCGGAGGTATAGGAAAACATGAGAAAACTAACAGGAGAAAAACTGGAAGCAGAACTGGCGCGTCTCGAAGGAATGCGCGCCTATGAACATCAGTACGAAAGTGCAGGGATCGTCTGCGGCATTGATGAGGCGGGCAGAGGTCCATTAGCCGGTCCGGTGGTGGCGGCGGTCGCGGTACTTCCGAAAGACTGTACGATTCTGCGGCTGAACGATTCCAAAAAATTGTCGGAAAAATGCCGGGAAGAATTATTTCTGGAAATCAAAGAAAAGGCAGCTGCCTACGGAATTGGAATTGTAAGCCCGGAGGTGATCGATTCCATCAATATTTTGCAGGCGACCTATGAAGCAATGCGTCAGGCAGTCGCACAGCTTCCGCAGGAGCCGGATATCTTTTTAAATGACGCGGTCATCATTCCGGGGATTTCGGAGGAAAAGCAGATTAAGATTATCAAGGGCGATGCAAAAAGTGTCTCGATCGCGGCAGCCAGTATCCTGGCAAAAGTGACGAGGGATCATATGATGATGGAGTACGATAAAATCTATCCGGAATACGGGTTTGCGAAGCATAAAGGATACGGAACTAAGATGCATAACGAGGCAATTTTAACCTATGGTCCATGCCCGATCCATCGGAGAACCTTTTTGAAGAAGCTGCTGGGCGAGGAAGCCGCGATGCAGGGAATGAAATAACAGAAAGGGAGCTGAATGGGAGAAAGAAACTTTCATCTTCATGGAAATTCATTCAACCGCCGTGCCATCGGAACTGAATATGAAACTCTGGCGTGTGAATATCTCATCCGGCACGGTTATCAGATTCTCTGCCGGAATTTCCGCTGTCGCCAGGGTGAAATTGATATTATCGCAAGAGATAGAGACTACCTGGTTTTTATCGAGGTCAAATACCGCCGCGATGAACACGAAGGCGATCCGGCGGAGGCAGTGGATGCCCGCAAGCAGGCGCGGATTCTTCGTACCGCCCGGTATTATATGACGCATTATCATATTTCCGAGGACACGCCATGCCGGTTTGATGTGGTGGCGGTGCTTGGCAGTAACGTGAGATTAATTCGGGACGCGTTCTGGTGCGGATAATTACAAATGAGAGAATTCAAAAACTGCACAATCAGATTTGAGCAAGAGACAGAAAAAGGATGTGACAATCATGGCGCTTACCTATATACAAAAAACAGTTCATCCGGCACCAATTACCCTTCGTGAGTCAAACGGAGTGGCTTATTTTACCTTTCCGCTCTTAGAGCAGACCAGGATGGTGCGCCACGCATTTTCTACCCGGCTTGGCGGAGCGAGCAAGGGATATTTCAGTACGATGAACTTTTCGCTGACGCGCGGCGACAACCGGGACGATGTGCTTGAAAATTACCGGAAAATGGCGCGGATTCTGGGAGCGGATGTGTCAAAGATGGTGCTCAGCCATCAGACGCACACGACGAATATCCGTCTTGTTACGGAAGCGGACGCTGGAAAAGGAATCTGGCGGGAGCGCGATTATGAAAACATCGACGGACTTATCACAAACGTGCCGGGGCTGACGCTGGTTACATTTTTTGCGGACTGTGTACCATTATATTTTGTAGATCCGGTGCATCGTGCCATCGGACTGTCGCATTCCGGCTGGAAGGGAACCGTTCACCGGATGGGACAGAAAACGATCGAGGCGATGGGAGAGGCGTTCGGCACGAAGCCGGAGGATCTGTGCGTCTGCATCGGACCGAGCATCTGCCGGGACTGTTATGAGGTCAGTGAGGATGTGGCAGACGCATTTAAAGAAGAATTTGGAGCAGAAATCAGTCAGGATGATTCAACATCCTGTTATTCCTGGAATGGGAAATCGATTCTCATGAATAAGGGGAATGGCAAGTACCAGCTTGACCTCTGGGGCGCGAACCGCCGGGTGCTCCTGGATGCCGGAATTTTGCCGGAGCATCTGGCTGTGACGAATGTATGTACGAAATGCAATCCGGATCTTTTATATTCACACCGCGTGATGGGAGATAAGAGGGGGAATCTGGCGGCATTTTTATCGCTAAAGTAAGTATACAATCTGTCTGTCAAACAAGTGAATGAATGTTTTGCAGAAAAGAACAGCAGCATGATTGAAAATCGGTCGTTCAAGTCCGGTTTTGTCAATCATGCTGCTGCCGTTTTTTTCGCCGTTTCAGCGAAGATTCAGAAGAGCCCTACGATGCCTTATTTACCAGCCATCTTTTTTTCCTGTTCCTCAATCATCTTTTTGACCATATAGCCGCCGACGGAACCAGCCTGTGCGGAGGTCAGGTTACCATTGTAGCCCTCGCTTAACGGAACGCCAATCTCATTGGCAACCTCCATCTTAAAGCGGTTCATCGCTTCCTTGGCTTCCGGTACATTGGTTTTGTTAGTGTTGTTGGAACTAGACATAACAGACGCCTCCTTTTTTTTGCGTGTGCCCCTTCAAACTTTCGTTTGTCCGGGTGTCTCTTTTTGTTACATTCTCAGTATGCGGATCTTAAAAGTGAAATACACTAGAAGGTTTTGTGCAAATTGACATTTTGGGGCAAAACACCCACAATGTAGGGAAAAAAGTTAGTATTGATCCGATTTTATGCTTGTATATCAGTAAAACTCATACTATAATAGAACAGATGTAGTGTTAAAAAATACGCAAACTGTTTGGTGAATTTTACGGTTGCAGTTCAAAATACATTAATATTTCTAGTAAGATGGAGAAAAATCCATGCGGGTAATAGCAGGAAGTGCCAGAAGGCTTACTTTAAAGACGATCGAGGGAATGGATACGAGACCGACGACGGACCGTATCAAAGAAACTCTTTTTAATATGATTCAGAATGATATCTATGGATGCACATTTCTCGATTTATTCAGCGGAAGCGGGGCGATCGGGATCGAAGCTTTAAGCCGCGGGGCAAAAGAAGCTGTTTTTGTGGAGAAGAATCCGAAAGCGGCGGACTGCATCCGTGACAATCTGAAAGCGGCCCGCCTGGCTGATAAGGCGACGCTGTTAAACTGTGATATTTCGGATGCATTGAAACGGATAGAAAACCGGAAGAGTGCGTTTGATTTCATTTTTATGGATCCTCCGTACAACCATCTCTGGGAGAAAGAAGTGCTTACTTATCTGGCGCATTCGTCCCTGGCAGATGAACATACGATGATCATCACAGAGGCATCGAAAGAGACCGGGTGTAGCTACCTTTCAGAACTGGGATACCATCTCGAAAAAGAGAAGATATATAAGACGAATAAACATCTGTTTATCCGAAAAGCTTGAATACCAAAGGAGAAAAAAAGATGAAAACAGCCATTTATCCGGGCAGCTTTGATCCGGTGACGCTCGGACATTTTGATATTATAAAGCGATCCTCCGAAATTTTTGATCAGGTCATCGTGGGAGTTTTGTGTAATAACGCAAAATCTCCGTTGTTTTCTGTCGAAGAACGTGTTAAGATGTTAGAGGAAGTGACAAAAGACATTCCTAACGTGGAGGTGCAGTCGTTTGACGGACTTCTGGTCGATTTCATGCGCCAGAATCACGCAAAGGTCATCGTGCGTGGTCTGCGTGCGATCACGGATTTCGAATATGAGCTGCAGCTCGCGCAGATGAACCGGGTGATTGCACCCGAAATAGATACCCTGTTTCTGACAACGAACCTTAAATACGCGTATTTAAGTTCCAGTATGGCAAAAGAGGTTGCGATGTACGGCGGAGACATTTCCGAATTTCTCGATCCGGTCATTGCAAAACAAGTACAGGAGAAATACCAGGCGCTTCAGGAAGACAGGGAATGTAAGTAAGGAGAAAAGCTATGAGCAGAATTGAACAGATCATCACAGAAATTGAAGATTATATCGACAGCTGCAAGTTTCAGCCGCTGTCCAACACGAAGATTTTAGTAAATAAAGAAGAGATTGAAGAACTGCTCGTGGAACTGCGTCTTCGCATTCCGGAGGAGATCAAGAAATATCAGAAGATCATCAGCAACCAGGATGCGATTCTGCAGGAGGCACGTTCCCAGGCAGACGCGATGGTAGCCGAGGCGACCGCCCAGACCAATGAGCTGGTTAATGAGCATGAGATCATGCAGCGTGCATATGCAGAAGCAAACAGCATTATTGAGCAGGCAAATGCACAGGCACAGCAGATCGTGGACAACGCTGTCACAGAGGCAAACAATATCCGCCAGGGTTCCGTTCAGTACACGGACGACATGCTCCGCAGCCTGCAGACCATCATCAAGCATTCGATGGAGGGCGCGCAGAGCCGTTTCGAGTCTTACATGAGTTCGATGCAGTCCAGCTACGATGTCGTATCTTCCAACCGTAATGAGCTGGCTGGCAGTGTCGTGACCGAGCCGGAGGAGAACACAGGCGCCGAGGCAGCAGCGGCCGCTACACAGGCGGCATCCGGCGAAGCAGCAGAATAAAGAGAACGAACGAGAGACTGGCGTGAACCAGTTTCCACAGTACATAATGCCGGATGGAAAGTCCGGCATTTTTTTCTCTGTCTTTTCGGCTGTCCCGTATGACTGAATTTGTCTGGGCGATCCCGGATAACCCGCCAAACGCGGCACACGCCGCTATCGCACCGGATTGAACCGGGATACTGAATATAGCACCAGAACGGGCGATCGCATCGATGCCGGTTGTCATTTCAGCCGTCCCGATCAGAAACAGACGCAGCGTGCCGGAACAGAAGGCGTCGGCAAAGGCAGCGAGGATCGAATACAGCATGATCAAACCGCCGATGCGGACCTGCAGTTCGATGCAGTCCATCAGGATGGTGTCGAAGGAAGCGGGAACGGAGACGGATGTGGATTTTGTGCGGGCGGGCTTGACAGAGCCGGTTTGTTTCGAAAAAGATCGGTTTTGAAGGCTAAAAGAAGTTACTTTATTATAAATGCATAGGAGACTTCCAACCAATAAAAGCGGCGTATATAGTGCCAGAACCAGATAGTTTGACGGAACTGCCGGGTTCAGCCTAGGTGCAGCATATCCGGCGATAAACATGGGGCTTGGCGAAGCGCTGATGGCGGTCAGAAGCCGTTTTTCATGTGCCGAAAGCAGCGATTTCCGGTTAAAATCGGCGGCAGTTTTCATTCCCATCGGGTAACCGCAGAGCATCCCGGCAAGCAGGGCATAGCCGCTGTAGACAGACATACCAAGATGTTTCAAAACTGGGTGAAATGGCGCTAGAAGCAGCCGGACGCCGCCGTGTTCAGCTAAAAGCTTTGAGAAGAGCATAAAGGGAAATAACGTCGGAAAGACCGTATTGAACCATAAAAGAAGTCCTTTCTGTGCCCCATCCGCAGAGAGACGCGGATGCGAGAGCAGAAGCGCCAGGATAAGTGCTGGGAACAGGGCGGATACTATTTTTTTTATATATGGCATGGGAGCGCCTTTCTATCATTAAAAAGTAATATAAAGATAGATTATATATATGTAGACAGAAAATGGCTCATTCCTTTTGGAAGCCTGAAAACCGGCATACCGAACAAAGAAAGAACGAATGAGCGCGAAGAAAAAGTCTTTAGAATCACGATTATAAATGGATATACAGAGCAATAGACAAAAACAGGAGGAAAACGATTGGATTACCGAGAACTGCCGGAAGAATTTCTTGAAAAAATGAAACAATTTCTGGGGGAGGAATACCCGGAGTATCTGGCTTCGTATGAGGAAGAGCCGCGTTCAGGGCTGCGCGTCAACACGGGCAGGCTGACACCGGAACAGTTTTTAGAGATGGCACAGACGGCGGACTGGAATTTGAAACCAGTGCCGTGGACGAAGAACGGTTTTTATTATCAGGGCGAACGCCCATCCAGGCATCCGTGGTACTACGCGGGACTCTACTATTTGCAGGAACCGAGTGCGATGTCACCGGCGGCATGGCTGCCGATCAAGCCGGGCGACCGGGTTCTGGATTTGTGCGCGGCACCGGGCGGTAAAAGTACGGAACTGGCGGCGAAATTAGCCGGTACAGGTGTCCTGTTTTCCAATGATATCAGCAATTCGCGCGCAAAAGCGCTTCTTAAAAATCTGGAAATGTTCGGAGCGGGAAATATCTGTGTAACGAGCGAGGCACCGGAAAAAATGGCTGGCATCCTGCCGGAGTTTTTTGATAAGATTCTGGTCGATGCGCCGTGCTCCGGCGAAGGTATGTTCCGCCGCGATCCGTCGATGGTAAAGAGCTGGAACGAAAAAGGTCCCGATTATTATGCGCCGCTACAGCGCCAGATTCTCGACTGTGCCGTGCAGATGCTTGCGCCGGGCGGGAAACTGGTTTATTCGACCTGTACCTTTGACAGGGACGAGGACGAGGGAACGATCGAGTATATTCTGGAGAAATATCCGCAGATGGCGGTCGTGCCGCAGAAACCGGAATATGGCTTTGAGGGAAGCCGTGGCATTGAGGGCTGTCTGAGATTGTTTCCGCACCGTCTGGAGGGCGAAGGACATTTTGTTGCGCTGTTGGAGAAGCGGACGGAGAAACCGGACGCAAATGTCAGGGATTTGGAAAATGCTGGTGAGAAAGCATTGAGCGCTCCACTTTCGGTAGAGAAAATAGAAGCGCGGTTGTGCCGTGTGGCGCAAGATGGTAAGTCCAGACAGATGGCTTCTGGAAAAACGGAAGGGAAAACATTTAGAAAAGGAAAAAACGGGATGCAAAACCAGACAGACGAGGACTTTTCCCCCCTGTTCGATCTTCTGCGCCAGCTTCCGGTAAGAACCTGGAATCCCGATCAATTCTACCGTGACAGCGAGCGCATCTATTATCTCCCGGCAGCGCTGGCAGGCGAAAATACGCGCTATTTTAAGCCGCTCCGCTGTCTGCGTACCGGGCTTCTGCTCGGAGAACTGAAAAAAGGGCGGTTTGAACCATCTCAGGCGTTAGCGATGAACCTGCGGATGCAGGAATTTGCAAATTATTTAAACTTCAAAGCCTCGGATGAGCGCACGATCCGCTATTTAAAGGGCGAGACATTGACAGCTGCAGAGGAAGAGGCGGCAGATGGTCTTGTACTAATCTGTGTGGATGGATTTCCGCTTGGCTGGGCGCAGAAACGGGGCGGTCAGCTTAAAAATAAATACAATCCCGGATGGAGGTGGCAGTGATGGGACAAGGTAAAAGTATACGTTTAGACCGTTTCCTGGCAGAGATGAAGCAGGGAACGCGCAGTCAGGTAAAAGAGATGATCCGCAAAGGGCGGGTTCTGGTCGATGGAACCGTCTGCCGCGAGTCTGACCGGAAAATATTCCCGGACGAAACCCGGGTTACACTGGATGGACAGCCGGTTGGCTGGGCAGACACGGAATATTATATGTTAAATAAACCGCAGGGCGTCGTTTCCGCAACGGAAGACGGGCGCTATCAGACTGTCATTGACCTTATTGATGAAGCAAAGCGAAAAGACCTCTTCCCGGTCGGACGCCTCGATATTGATACGGAAGGACTGCTTCTCATCACGAACGACGGTGCGCTGGCGCATGAGCTTCTGGCACCGAAAAAACACGTGGATAAGGTCTATTTTGCACGCGTAAAGGGAACACTGAAAGAAGGAATCGAAGCGCGCTTTCAGGCGGGACTGACGCTGACGGATGGCACACCGGTACGGCCGGCAGAGCTTGTGATCGAGAAAAAATGGAACGACGCAGGAGAAGACCTCTGCGAGGCGCGCCTGACCATCCATGAAGGAAAATTTCATCAGGTAAAGCGGATGTTTGAGGCAGAGGGCGGCGAAGTTATTTACCTGAAACGCCTTTCGATGGGACCGCTTGCCCTGGATGAGGCACTGGCGACGGGAGAGTACCGGGCGCTGAGGGAAGATGAAATTAGAGCATTAAAAGAAAGAACGCTAACCTCACAAAATTGTGTATCAAATGACGAAAATTTGTCAGACACCCCAAATAACACACCTCCTGAAATCAACTGGAACACAGTAGACGCCGTCCTCTTCGATCTCGACGGCACCCTGGTCGATTCCATGTGGATGTGGAAAGCGATCGATGTGGAATTTTTAAAGCGTTACGGCTATGACTGTCCGGAAGATCTTGAGAAGGTGATCGAGGGCATGAGCTTTTCCGAGACAGCAATCTATTTTAAAGATCGCTTCCAGCTGCCGATGACCCTGGATGAGATAAAGGCCATCTGGATTGAAATGTCGATCGATAAATACCGCCATGAGGTACCGCTGAAATCGGGTGTTGCGGAATTTCTTTCATTTTTAAAGAAAAAAGGAATCCGCATGGGAATTGCAACGAGCAACGCACAGGATATGGTAGCAGCCGTGCTGGATTCTCTGGATATCCGTTCCTATTTCGGTGTGGTGGCAACTGCCTGTGAGGTGGCAGCAGGAAAACCGGCGCCGGATATCTATCTGAAAGTAGCGGCGGATCTGGGCGTACAGCCGGAAAAATGTCTGGTATTTGAGGACGTCCCGGCGGGGATTCTGGCTGGAAAACGGGCTGGTATGCGCGTTGGCGCGGTCGAGGACGTATTTTCACTTTCCATGACCGAAGAAAAGAAAGAATTAGCTGATTTTTATATCCGGGACTACCGGGAACTGATACAGGGGGCAAGATAAAATGATACATGATTTTTTACCGATCTGCAGGGCGGATATGGACAAGCGCGGCTGGGAGAGCTGCGATTTTGTCTACGTGTGCGGGGATGCGTATGTCGATCATCCGTCGTTCGGACACGCGATCATCAGCCGTATGCTTGAAGCGCACGGCTATAAAGTAGGCATCATCGCCCAGCCGGACTGGAAGAATCAGGAATCCATTCAGATTCTGGGCGAACCGCGTCTCGGATGGCTTGTGAGCGCCGGAAATATGGACTCTATGGTAAACCATTATTCGGTTTCGAAAAAGCGCCGCGCAAAGGATTCCTACACACCGGGCGGCGAGATGGGAAAACGTCCGGATTATGCGACGATCGTCTATTCCAACCTGATCCGCACCTGGTCGAAAAAGCCAATCATTCTCGGCGGTATCGAAGCCAGCCTGCGGCGTCTGGCACATTATGATTACTGGTCCGGAAAAATGAAACGCTCCATTCTGCTGGATTCCCAGGCAGATCTGATTTCCTACGGAATGGGCGAGCGCTCGATCGTGGAGATCGCGGATGCACTGGCGAGCGGCATCGAGGCAAAGGATATCACCTTCATCGAGGGAACTGTTTATAAGGCGGAAAACCTGGATTCCGTTTACGACGAAATCCGTCTGCCGTCTTACCGCGAGGTTTCCTCCGATAAAAAGACGTATGCGGAGAGCTTTTACACCCAGTACAGCAACACCGATCCATTTTCGGGAAAACGCCTCGTTGAGCCGTACAGCGACCGCCTTTATGTGGTCCAGAATCCGGCGGCGAAACCACTGACCCAGGAAGAGATGGACGATGTCTACGCACTTCCATACATGAGAACCTGGCATCCGTGTTACGATGCAGCGGGTGGTATTCCAGCGATCACGGAAGTAAAATTCAGCCTGATCAGCAACCGCGGATGCTTCGGCGGATGCAGCTTCTGTGCGCTGACCTTCCATCAGGGACGCATCGTGCAGACCCGCAGCCATGAATCAATTATTCAGGAAGCAGAACTTTTGACCCAGGAACCGGATTTCAAGGGCTACATCCACGATGTCGGCGGTCCGACCGCAAACTTCCGTCACCCGGCATGCGAAAAACAGATGACCTATGGTGCCTGTCCGCACAAACAGTGCCTGTTCCCGCAGCCGTGCAAAAACATGAATGCCGATCACAGCGACTATATTTCCCTGTTAAAGAAACTGCGGGCGATTCCGAAGGTGAAGAAAGTTTTTATCCGTTCGGGCATCCGTTTCGATTATCTGCTGGCGGAGAAAAACCGGGCATTTTTGCGGGAACTTTGTCAGTACCATGTCAGTGGACAGCTCAAGGTAGCGCCGGAACATATATCGGATAATGTATTAAAACGGATGGGAAAACCGGAGAATAAGGTCTACCGCCAGTTCATGAAGGAATATGCTGCAATGAATGACTCGCTGGGAATGAAGCAGTACCTTGTTCCGTACCTGATGTCCTCCCATCCGGGTTCCACGCTCAAGGAGGCGATCGAACTGGCAGAATATCTGCGGGACCTCGGCTACATGCCGGAGCAGGTGCAGGATTTCTATCCGACACCATCCACACTGTCTACGTGTATGTATTACACGGGATATGATCCGCGCACGATGGAAAAGGTGTACGTGCCGACCAACCCGCATGAGAAAGCGATGCAGCGTGCGCTGATCCAGTACCGCAACCCGAAAAACTATGATCTGGTGCTGGAAGCACTCCGTCTGGCAGGCAGAACGGATCTGATCGGTTTTGATAAGAAATGCCTGATCCGTCCGCGGCAGATCAAAGGCCGCGATTTCGCGGCTGGCGGATATAAAGGGGCGCATCATGGCACCCAGACGGCAAAACCGGCTGCTGCCAATCGTGCAAAAGACACCAAACGACCGGCTGTGGGCAGTATGGCCGGGCACAAACAGACCGGCATAAATGGAAATGGACGAAATGCGGGGGGATTTGGCGGCGCTGTAGGTGGAAAGAGCAGCGGAAGCGGAAAGAAAAAAACCATCCGGAACGTGCACAAGAAGAAATAAAACGTATGTACGCTCGGAATGAAGGAACGACTCCGAGCGTACATGCTTGAGACGGGAGGAATTTCTCATGAAAATTGCGATAATTACAGGTGCCTCTTCCGGTATGGGGCGCGAGGCAGCCAGACAGCTGGCGGATCGCTTTTCGGGACTTCAGGAAGTCTGGCTGATTGCCCGCCGGATGGACCGGATGCAGGAGCTGGAACGGACGCTGCCGATCCCGGCGCGGTGTTTCGCCATCGATCTGACGGATGCATCCCAGCGGGAGACGCTGGAAAACGAGCTGGCGGCACGCAAGCCCAACGTAAAGCTTTTGGTAAATGCTTCCGGCTTTGGTAAAATCGGAACGGTCGGGAACCTGCCGCTTGACGATGAAACGGGAATGGTAGAGCTCAACTGCGAGGCGCTGTGCGCGGTCACGCATATGGTGCTTCCCTATATGAGCGAAAACAGCCGGATTCTCCAGTTCGCGTCAGCAGCCTCCTTTCTGCCGCAGCCGGGATTTGCCATCTATGCGGCAACCAAGGCATTTGTCTTAAGCTACAGCCGCGCCCTGCGGGAAGAACTCCGCCCGCGCAGAATCGGCGTGACGGCGGTCTGCCCCGGACCGGTCAAAACCGAGTTTTTCGACATTGCCGAGACAACCGGGGAGATTCCTCTTTATAAGCGTCTGGTGATGGCAGATCCGCACAAAGTTGTAAAACTTGCCATCCGCGACTGTATGGCGGGAAAAAGCGTGTCGATTTACGGCGTATGGATGAAGGCATTCTTTGTGCTCTGCAAGATAGTTCCGCATGAGTGGATTCTGCGCGCGATGCAGGCGTTAAACCATTAAATCAGACAAAAAGCTAGTATCATTCAATAAAAACATGATAGAAAGGATTTTTACACCGTGAAAAAGATAAAAAAAGGCGATTACGGCTACCGCAATCATTTCAAGCGGAAACAGCTTTTTATCATCGCACTTCTGGCATTATTTATCATCGCACAGCTGGTTGGACGGTCTTTTACAGACAATGATTCCGTCAAAAAAATTCTGACGGTCATGGCGATCGTCACGGTACTTCCGGCGGCGAATCTCGCTTCCCCGTTGATTGCCATTTTCAAATACCATACACCGGAGCAGGCGTTTCATGAGGCATATATGCCGTATGAGGAAAAATTTGAAGTTCTCTATGATCTGGTTCTGACGACACCGGAAGATGTGATTCCGTCCGATGTGACCGTCGTTCACCCGACCGGCATCTATGTGTACTGCATTAATCCAAAGCTGAATGTAAAGCGCGCGGAGGCAGGTTTAAATGAACTGTTAAAGGCTAACAAACTGGATCCGAACCTGAAAATCGTGACCTCACGCAGCACCTTTGACAAGCGGATTCACAGCCTGAAACCGGCGTCAGAGTATGAGGACGATGGAACTGTAGAGTACGGTGTGCGCGTAATAAAAGGATTATCGATGTAAAAAAGGGAGGCGGCAGCCATGCGGATGCTGACAGTATCTAAAAATGAGGCGGGGCAGCGCCTGGACAAGCTGCTGGCAAAATATCTGAATCTGGCGGGAAAAAGCTTCATTTATAAAATGATGCGGAAGAAAAATATTACCCTGAACGGAAAAAAATGCGACGGTTCCGAACATCTGACCGAGGGCGATGAGATCAAGCTGTTTCTGGCAGAAGAGACGATTGAGAAGTTTTCGGAAGTGAAGATTCAGAAAGTACAAAAGAAAAAACTCGATATTGTCTACGAGGACGAACATATTTTACTGATCAATAAGCCATCTGGAATGCTGTCCCAGAAAGCGAAAGAGACGGATGAATCGTTGGTTGAATACCTGATTGACTATCTGCTGGATTCCGGCAAATTAAAGAAAGAGGACCTGGCGTGCTTCCGTCCGTCCGTCTGCAACCGCCTCGACCGCAACACAAGCGGCATCGTGGCAGCTGGACGTTCCCTGCCGGGACTGCAGATCATGTCCGAGGTCATCAAGGACCGGAGTCTGGGAAAATATTATGTCTGCGTCGTGCGGGGAATCGTAAAAGGCGAAGCCCGCATCGAGGGATGGCTGACGAAAAATGAAAAGACGAATCAGGTGTCGATCCGAAAAGAGGAGACCCCTGGAAGTCTGCCGATCCGGACTGCATACAGACCGCTGGTATCTGGAAATGGATATACCCTTCTGGAGGTTCATCTGATCACCGGACGATCCCACCAGATCCGCGCCCACCTGGCTTCCATCGGGCACCCGATCGCCGGGGATCCGAAGTACGGTGATCCCCGGGTCAATGAGGAAGTGAAGAAACGCTTCGGCGTCCGTTCACAGATGCTTCATGCGTGGCGGCTGGTAATGCCGGAAACGATCTCCGAGCCGCTTTCATATCTGGCGGGCAAAGAATTTACCGCGCCTATGCCAGCGGAGATGAAGCGGATGGAAGAGATGATGAAATCAGCTCCAAAACGCCCAGCCAATCATCGCCCGTAAATTTTAAATTGTGGGAAAAACTAAAAAATGAGTGGAGGAGCAACAACATGGGGACATGGAACAGCCGGGGACTTCGTGGTTCAACCCTGGAGGATATGATAAACCACACAAACGATCTTTACCGTGAGAAAAAGCTGGCATTGATCCAGAAAATCCCGACGCCGATCACGCCCGTCTCGATCGATAAAACCAGCCGCCATATCACGCTGGCGTATTTCGACCAGAAGAGTACCGTCGATTACATCGGCGCGATTCAGGGCGTCCCGGTCTGCTTTGATGCGAAAGAATGCGCGGCAGATACATTTCCACTGCAGAACGTCCATCCGCATCAGGTCGCATTTATGCGGGAATTTGAAGAGCAGGGCGGGATTGCTTTCTTAATTATATATTTTTCACAGAGGGATGAACTTTACTACCTGCCATTTTTCCATCTGGACGCATACTGGGAGCGGATGCAGCAGGGCGGACGGAAGAGTTTTACATATGAGGAAATGGATAAAACGTGGCGCATCAAAAGCCACCGGGATATATTAGTCCATTATCTGGAACCGCTGAGCCGGGATTTAGGAGAAAGAGAGGATGATTTTTCATGACAACAGCCGTAGAACGTTTTTTGAAATATGTATCATATGATACGCAGTCAGACGAGGCATATGACACCTGCCCGAGCACGGAAAAACAGCTTCTGTTAGCCAATGAGCTGAAACGCGAGCTGGAAGAAATGGGTGCATCCGATGTGCGGATGAGCGAGTACGGATACTTGTTTGCATGCATTCCGGATAATACTGACAGTACCTCTGCACCGCAAGAAGCGGAAGCTTCTTTTAGCACTGCGTCTGCTCACGGTGCATCCGACGTTGGGCAGAAAGCTACCATCCCGGCACTTGGCTTCATTTCCCACATAGACACCGCGCCGTCCTTAACCGGAACAAACGTAAAGCCGCGCATCGTCCAGGCATATGACGGCAAAGATATCGTATTAAATGCAGAAAAACAAATTGTCATGAAAGTTTCAGAATTTCCGTTTTTAGCCGACTTAAAAGGTCAGGATCTGATCGTAACTGACGGAACCACGCTTCTGGGCGCCGACGACAAGGCAGGCGTGGCGGAGATCATGACGATGGCAGAATATTTCCTGAGCCACCCGGAGATCCCGCACGGCGAGATCTGCATTGGATTTACGCCGGACGAGGAGATCGGACGCGGCGCGGATCGTTTCGATGTGAAAGACTTCGGTGCAGCGGTTGCTTATACGGTAGACGGCGGTCCGATCGGCGAGATCGAATATGAAAATTTCAATGCCGCTTCCGGCAAAGTCCGGATTCAGGGAGCCAGCATCCATCCGGGAGATGCGAAGCTCAAGATGAAAAATGCCATTCTCATCGGCATGGAATTTCAGAGCCTGCTGCCGGTCTTTGAAAATCCGATGTACACAGAAGATTATGAGGGATTCTATCACCTGGATGAAATGAGCGGAAATGTAGAAGAGGCGCAGTTAAATTATATCATCCGCGATCACGACCATGAAAAATTTGAACAGAAAAAGAAATTTTTCGCCGAAGCCGCCGATTTCCTGAACCGCAAATACGGTAAGGGCACCGTGATCGCCGAAGTAACGGACAGCTACTACAACATGAAAGAAAAAATTGAGCCGTGCATGTACCTGATCGATACCGCCAAAGAGGCGATGACAGCCTGCGGCATCGAGCCGGAGGTCGTTCCGATCCGCGGCGGCACCGACGGCGCCCGCCTCTCCTACATGGGGCTCCCGTGCCCGAACCTCTGCACCGGCGGGTATAACTATCATGGAAAATATGAATTTATTCCGGTGGATTCGCTTCAGAAGACGGCGGAGATACTGGTGGAGATTGGAAAGCAGTTTGCAGCTCTGGCTGAGTGAAATAAATAGTAAAAGGAGATCCTCACCATTCTTTCTGGTAAATACTGAAAAATGAAGTTGATCAGGACTTCCAGCTTTTTTTCTGCTTATTTTACAGAGGCAAAAGGGTTGAACAGTTTGGTGGTACTTATGAGGACTTGGAAAAAGCAGCTTTATCCGTAACACTGGTTTGAAATTTTCTCCCAAATTCAAGAAAAAACCATTGACAGATCCATATTCCGATGCTAGAATATCTAAGTGTGCCGCACAGCGAGGCTAAAAGTGCGCAAGCCGCCATAGCTGGCGAGTAATGATAATAGGAGGTGCCATCAGATGTACGCGATTATTGCAACAGGTGGTAAGCAGTATAAGGTTGCCGAGGGCGATGTAATCAAAGTTGAGAGACTCGGTGCTGCTGCAGGTGAAGCTGTTACTTTCGATCAGGTTCTGGCTGTTAACAACGGTGAGATGAAGATCGGATGCCCGACTGTAGAGGGTGCTACTGTATCCGCAACAGTTGTTAAAGAAGGCAAAGGCAAAAAAGTTATCGTTTACAAGTATAAGAGAAAAACTGGCTACCATAAGAAAAATGGTCACAGACAGCTCTTTACAGAAGTTAAGATCGAAAAGATCAACGCTTAATTGAAATGATTCAAGTAGACGTATACTCCGATTCCAAAGGATGTACCACGGGAGTGGAAGTAAAGGGACATGCTGGATATGATGAGTACGGCAAAGATATTGTCTGTGCGGCTGTATCCGTTCTGACTGTCAATATGGCTAATTCGGTGGAAAAATTTACCGATGACGGTTTTAAGGGCAGTGTGGATGAAAAGACAGGTCAGTTTATTTTTCATTTTACCGGTACTGTAAGTGCGGAATCAAAACTCCTGATGGATTCGCTGATACTTGGACTTACCGATATCGCGGAGAGTTATGGAGATAAATACATTAAAATTCGATTCAGGGAGGTGTAACGCATGTTTAAAATGAACCTTCAGTTATTCGCTCATAAAAAAGGTGTTGGTTCCACAAAGAACGGTCGTGATTCTGAGTCTAAGAGACTTGGTGCGAAGAGAGCAGACGGACAGTTCGTATTAGCTGGCAACATTCTTTACAGACAGCGCGGAACCAAGATTCATCCAGGTGTGAACGTAGGACGCGGTGGAGATGATACATTATTCGCTATGGTTGACGGCGTCGTAAAGTTTGAAAGAAAGGGCAGAGACAAAAAGCAGGTTTCTGTTTACCCGAGAACAATTAACGAATAATTATAAAGAAGCTCCATACGGATTGTATGGAGCTTTTTTCAGATCAGAAGGAGGTATTTATGTTTGCCGACAGTGCAAAAATTTATATCAGATCCGGAAAAGGCGGCGACGGTCATGTCAGCTTCCGCCGGGAACTTTTCGTAGCTGCTGGCGGTCCGGACGGCGGCGATGGCGGTCGCGGCGGCGATGTCATTTTTGAAGTGGACGACGGACTGAATACCCTGACCGATTTCCGTCATGTCCGCAAATATGTGGCTGGCGACGGAGAGCAGGGCGGAAAGCGCCGCTGTCACGGAGCAGACGGCGAGGATCTGATTGTCAAGGTTCCGGAAGGAACCGTTATCAAGGATTTTGAATCCGGTAAGGTAATCGCGGATATGTCCGGCGAGAACCGCCGAGAAGTGATTTTAAAAGGTGGCAAGGGCGGTCTTGGAAATATGCACTTTGCGACCTCGACGATGCAGGTTCCGAAGTATGCACAGCCGGGACAGCCGGCACAGGAACTCTGGGTACAGCTGGAATTAAAGGTAATCGCAGATGTTGGTCTGGTTGGTTTCCCGAACGTCGGTAAATCGACCTTGCTTTCACGCGTTTCTAATGCACGTCCGAAGATTGCCAATTACCATTTCACGACGCTGAACCCGCATCTTGGCGTGGTTGATCTGCAGGATGGACAAGGCTTTGTCATGGCAGATATTCCGGGGCTCATCGAGGGTGCTTCCCAGGGAATCGGTCTGGGACATGATTTCCTGCGCCATATCGAGAGAACCAAGGTTCTCGTTCATGTTGTGGATGCGGCATCCGTCGAGGGACGTGATCCGGTTGAAGATATCCGTACCATCAATGCGGAGTTAAAAGCATATAATCCGTCGCTTTTAGAGCGTCCGCAGGTGATTGCTGCCAACAAGGTAGATTCGATTTACAATACTGGCGAAGAGGACTGGGAAGACCCGGTAGAGCGCTTAAAACGCGAATTTGAGCCGGAAGGCATCCAGGTATTTGCCATTTCTGCAGTTACCGGGCAGGGTGTAAAAGAGCTCCTTTACCATGTAAATGATCTGCTGAAAACGGTTGACCGCAAGCCAGTTATTTTCGAAAAAGAATTTGAATACCAGTATCAGGGCGAGAATCTTCCGTATACCGTGGAACGCAATGAAGATGGTATTTATGTGGTAGAAGGACCGAAGATCGAGAAGATGCTCGGTTACACAAACCTTGATTCTGAGAAGGGCTTCCAGTTCTTCCAGAAATTCTTAAAGGACAGCGGTATTCTGGCTGAGCTGGAAGAAGCTGGCATCGAAGAGGGCGATACAGTTCGTATGTATGGTCTTGAATTTGATTACTATAAATAATTGACATTTACGTAACTGTTCAGTACCTTCACAGTCACGCGCAAAAATCCATTAAAAATTGCCTACGGCAATGGGATTTTTGCCTGCTGGTCCATGTTTTCGTACGGTCAGCGCAGTAAATGCGCAGACCTACTGAATAGTTACACATTTACAATATTTCAAACTCAGAAATCCACACTGGATCTGAGTTTGAATTTTAACAGGAGATAGATTTTATGACAAGCAAACAGAGAGCTTATTTAAAAGGTCTCGCGATGACCATGGATCCGATCTTCCAGATCGGCAAATCCAGCCTGACGCCAGAACTGACCGCTGCTGTGGCAGAGGCGCTGGAGGCCCGCGAGTTAATTAAACTGAATATTCTGAAGAACTGCGTCGATGACGGCAATGAGCTGGCAGCCGTTCTGGCTGAGCGTACCCACGCACAGGTAGTACAGGTAATCGGCAAGAAAATTGTTCTTTATAAAGAGGCAAAGGACGAGAAGAAACGTAAGATCGTTCTGCCAAAATAAAGGGGCTGCATTCTGCGAATGAATCTCTGACAGAAAGGATACGGATGACGATGAAAAAGATCGGTATTATGGGGGGAACATTTGACCCGATCCATAATGGACATATCATGTTGGGAAGACAGGCGTATGAAGAATATGATCTTGACTGCATCTGGTATATGCCCTCCAGGATCCCGCCGCATAAAAAGGATCATACGATCACAGCGGCAAAGGACCGTTTGGCAATGACTGCAGCTGCGATCGCGCCGTATCCTTATTTTAAGCTGTCTGATTTTGAACTTCGCAGAATCGGCGGAAATACCTACACAGCAGACACGCTTCGCTTATTGAAAGAAGAATATTCGGATGTGGAATTTTTCTTTATCGCAGGCGCAGACTCAATTATGGACATTGAAAAATGGTATCATCCCGAATATGTTCTTCCAGCCGTCACATTTTTGGCGGCAGCAAGAGAGCATGAGGAGGCGGATCGTTCGCTGGATGAGCAGATTTCCTATTTAAACCAGAAATATCAGGCGCATATTCTGCGTCTTCACTGCCGTGAAATGGATGTCGCTTCGGCGGAGATCCGCGCGGCTTTCCGGGCAGGACACGCAGCAGACGTTCGTTCCCTGGTGCCGAAGGAAGTCTGTCAATATATCGAACAGCACGGCTTGTATCAGGAGGTAAATGTGTAATGGACGAAAGAATTACAGAGATACGGAAGCATTTGAAAAAGAAATTGAACCCGATGCGCTATGAACATACGCTGGGTGTTTCATACACATGTATGGCTCTGGCAATGCGTTACAGTGCCAATCTGGATCAGGCGGAGATGGCTGGACTTCTCCACGACTGTGCAAAGCGCTATGATGATGCGACTATCATCTGCAAATGCCAGGAGCATGGCATTGAACTGACTGAAGGTGAACTGCGGGCTCCGGCTGTGATTCATGCAAAATTAGGCGCATGGATGGCAGAACACAAGTATGGTATTACCGATCCAGAGGTCTTATCTGCAATCGCCTGCCATACGACCGGAAAACCGGCGATGTCCCTGTTAGACAAGATCCTGTACGTAGCCGATTACATCGAACCGCGCCGTGATAAGGCGCCAAATCTGCCGAAGCTCCGCCGTCTTGCATTTGAAGATCTGGACGAAGCGCTGTATCAGATTCTGGACAGCACCCGCAATTATTTAAAGGAAACGGGCACGGCAGAGGATGATACAACCGAACAGACCTGGGAATACTATCATGAACGTCATGTTCATCAATAGACACATTAACAGGATTTAAATAAAATAATGAGGAGGATAATCCCCGTGGAAGCAAAAGAGCTGACCAAACTTGCCGTAAAGGCGCTGGAAGATAAAAAAGGCGAAGATATTCGCGTCATTGATATTCATGGAGTATCTGTACTGGCTGATTACTTTGTCATCGCAGACGGAAGCAACGCCAGCCAGGTAAAGGCAATGGCAGATAATGTAGAGGAAGAACTCGGCAAAGCCGGTCATGAGTGCCGTCAGATCGAGGGCTATCAGACTGCCGGATGGATCCTGATGGATTACGGCGATCTGATCGTACACATTTTCTCCCGCGATGACAGACTGTTTTATGATCTGGAGCGCATCTGGAGAGACGGAAAAGTAGTTGAGAATGTGGAGGAATTGTAATAGATTTTTGTTTCATTCCTTTTATATCACGAACAGAAAGGGAAAAACCTGCAAATGGTTTTTCCCTTTTATCGCGAATAAGAGAGAAAAACTTGAAATCTGTATTTTCCCATCTATCGCGAACAAGGCTGATAAAGTGTTTTCCTTTCAACTCAAAACTTACTTTTTAAAAGCGCTCCATTTTGTAAATTTCAAAAATAGTGAAATAAAACGAGTTACAAGGTTGGAATACGCTAATTGCAACGAACGCAATTTGTTTATTGAGAAGTGTTGTATCAAAGCAATAAGTATATATATTGATATTTTTTAAAAGATCATATAATAGTGGTAGGAAAAACCCTACATTTCCTACTGCTATAGTATGATTGATACTGGTGGGTCTGTCCTTTCCGTGGTAGAATATTTACGTTATCAAGAAACACGGTCCTGAATCATGGAGGTGCAAAGTATGGAACCAATGTATTTGTCAATCCAGCCGGAAGAGACAGGGGAACGCATAAGAAGACTGCTTTTGGAACAAGGGTATACGATTCGGGAAATCCAGGGAGCTTTCGGGTTTGAAAATCCGCAGGCCATTTACAAATGGCTGTCCGGTAAATCGTTACCCAGCATCGACAACTTCATTATTTTAAGTAGATTATTGCATACTACGATTGAAGATATCCTCGTCATTGACGGGGATATTCCTCGTTTATGGGGAATTTTAAACCGATGGTTGAATGACATCCGTTGCCGTATGATTTACAATCGGATCAGAAACAAATGATAGAGGAGAGGACGGTGAAACATGGAATCGGAACATAAATTTATGTTAAATGATATTCTGCGAAAGAAACGGAAAAGTAAGATGCGCAAACCGGAATATCCTGTTTTTCTTACTTACGGACCGATTCACGTTTCCCCCTTGGGATGGATAAAACGTTGGAAAGAAGATATCATCTGCATCTGTCAGAGATTGCGTTACGGATACTGCTACCGTGATGCCTGGGCGATTGACCAGTGGTTTCTTGTTATCATCCCCAATATGCTCAACGATCTACGTATCAACGGTCATGGATATCCGGGATCTTTCACAGGAACCGAAGAAGAGAATGTGCGGAAATGGAACCGGATCCTAGAACATATGGAATTTCTATTTCGGGAGGCAAACGAGGAAACCTGTCACCGGAAAAATCCATATGAAGAAGCATATGATCAGGCAAGAGAGGCTTTCACCCGGAAATACGGGATGTTTGGTGAAAAGCTGAAAACCGAAGAAGAAAAAGAGCAGGAAAAAGATAAAGGTTATTACTGTGTGCATACCATGTCCGATGTGCCGGAATACAAGGAAATATTGGACCAATGGTTTGCAGCGGAGAAGGAACTGGCAGCATACCGAGATCGGTGTATGAAAGAAGGAATGAAGCTTTTTACCAGATATCTCTGGGAGCTGTGGGACTGAGATCATTTTTATTTATATTGATAAGAACATTGTGGGAGGCGAAAATCATGCAGAAAATTACATCGGCTTATGCAAATAAGATGCTGAGAAGCCTAGAAGAAGACAAGGCATTCTGGGTAAACAAGGAATCGACATCCAGTACTTACGTGGCTGCGGTCAACGAGGAACCAGTCGTTCCGGAATATGATTACATGACTGTTGCGAATACGATTGATGAGATTGACAGGAAGATCCTTACTATCAAGCACACATTGAATCTGACCAATGCCACCGCAAAAGTGCAGGTCGGCGCTCAGGAAATGAGCATTGACGGCATCCTAATCCGGATGGCGCAGCTCAACAAGAGAAAGACGGTGCTTGACGATATGCGCAAGAGACTTCCAAAAACGCGAGTCTATGGCAACTCCTTCGGTTCTTCTGGTTCGGCACCGGAGTATAAGTATGTCAACTACGATCCGGAACTGATCCGGCAGGAATATGACCGCATCTCCAATACGATCATGGAAATGCAGATTGCACTGGATCGTTATAATCAGACGGTGCTGTTTGAGGTGGATATCTAAGTAGAATTTCCGTACAGGGCATACTTCTAACAAAAAATTACGAGTGGTTACGGTTCATTGTCATCGCTTATCGGTTATTTGTTATCGGGTTATGTGTTCCGGTTCATGGAGACGGCTTTGGAAAAGCATATCATGCAGATTTTCAAATCACCCTGTAAAAAACCTGTGAGGGATCACGGTGCCAAGGTACGGTTTTCAGGCACAACGGCTGCGGAAGCAATTCCGTAGCCATTTTTCATGGTAAGAAGGATTTCGGTCTGAAAGAGTTCAAAACCTAACTCAAAACTTACTTTTTAAAATCGCTCCATTTTGGAAATTTCAAAAATAGTGTACTGAAGTGGGTTACAAACACGGAATGGATTGGGTCACAAGAATTCCAAAACCGGAATTATGATAAAGCGCTTTATGATTTCAGGCAGGAACGTCTGAGCGAAAATTTGACTCAAAACGTTATCCGCAGAAACCGCTAATTGGAAATTCGAATTCGATGATGATATAGTTGGGCAGAAAAAATCGAAAGGAGATCAGACTATGGGAAGACTTTACAAAATCAACCAGCCGTGTCCCAAGTGCCATGAGGAACATAATTGGTGGCATATTCAGCTGACGGATGAGGAACAGGCGAAGATGGATGCGTATGTGGCAGCCAGTGAGGGAAAATCATCCTTGGAGTTACTTCTGGGCGAGCCGGGAATTGTTGTTACGTGAAAGCTTAAGTGTTGTTGCTGCGGTCACGTATTTGAAGTGAAACAGTACATTATTCAAGGGTATATCAGCATATGAAGCATAAAACAACTTGTTTCTAATAGTAAATTCCAGTTTTGAAGAACTTTGCAAAACTAACGTCCATAAAAATCATGATATTTTGATTTGCCAGAATTTACTTTTGCAAGTGATTAGCTAAATCAGAACTTAAACTTGCAAACTGGAAGCTCGGATTCCAATTCAGCTCTCCTAGAAAGATCCCTTCGATTTTTCGGGGGATCTTTTTGTGACATAGAAAACCTCATCCTATGGTGAAAAAAAACAAAACAAAAAACAGAAAAACAAAGAAAAAGAAAGATTAGTACTTGCTTTTCCTATAAAAGGTGCTTATAATGTATGTAAATAAATCAGCTGCTAGTTAGTAGCAAAACTAATAAATACATATAAGAGGAGAAGAAGAGATGAGAAAAAAACTTGCAGTAATGATGGCTGCTATGGCCGCAACCGCGATGGTAGGGGGCTGTGGTGCAAAGGATGCAGCACCGACCGGCGCAGAGACCAAACCGGCTGAGACTTCTGCTACTCAGGAGACAGAAGCAGCTCAGGAAGAAACCAAAGAGGCTGATGCCCATGAGGCAGAATACCTGGCAGAGTTTTTCGATGTACAGATCAAAGAAGATCCGGACAGTGCTGCTTTTTCCGCTGACCTGAAAAAGGTAGCAGGAGATGAGGCACCGGCTGTCGAGGGGGACATGACCTGGTTTTCTGCTGTGAAAGCTGCTGTGGCTGCTGCTGATTATGAAGAGCTTGCTCTTAGCTATCCGGAAGATAAGATTAAAGATCGTCTTGAACAATATGGGGTAAAGATGGATGAGACGAATGAATATGCCAGATACGTTGCTGCTGCTCTGGATACCAGCCTCATCACTTCCGAAACTGCGAAAAAAGTCGTTGCAGAAGATGCCTTTACAGCTGAGGATGAAATCAGTCTTCTGATGGCAATTGCCAATGCAAATGGAGACGCAAGAAACTACCTTGGCATGTCAAATGATCCAGACATTTACGCGAAACTGGACCAGGCATGGAATTCCTTTATCTTATTTGATGACAGCAAACTGGCAGAGATCGGAAAAGAAGCTGTACAGAACAAGGTAACCACCGGATATGGATTAAAATCTGCTGCATACAGTGCCCGCTTTTTACCGGAACTGACCTTACAGTACGGTCATTCTGATATCAAACATGTACATCAGCTGATGGGGCTTCTGAACAGCGAGAATATCACAGCAAAGGTTCAGCTTGAGCCGAAGATTAGTATTTACCAATATCTGCCGGAGTGGGGTCCGATCCCGGAGGCTACTCCAACCTACGAAGTAAAAGAATATGAAGATCTTGCACTGGTATATGCAGTAGAATATGACCTTGAGCTTGAGTTCGACAATCTTGAGGATATGAATCGTTTTGACGAAGTAATCAAGACGTACGCAAAGAAAAATGAAGGAAATGAAGAAGCAAAGGGCCTGATCTATGCATCCTGGTGGCAGCCGCTTTATTCTTCAACCAGAACAGATATGCCGGAGACTGATTATCATCAGATCTATGATTGCGTAATCACGAACGATACATATTCCATTCATCCATTTACCTTACCGGAAGATAAAGATGAGGTTGTTGAAAAACTGACGGAAATCTCCGACGGCCTGGAAGTTGTACCGGTTGAACGCTTCTGCAATACCGCTTTCTATAATTACCTGGAAGGTGAGGACTATCAGTAGTATGCATGCAATCGAACGTGCAGAATACATCTTGTCCATGCTGGAGAAGAATAAAGTAGTCATGGTGACGGATCTGAGCCGTGAAATGGGAGTTACGGAAGAAACGGTTCGAAAGGATCTGGAAAAACTGGAAAAACAGGAGAAATTAAACCGTGTTCACGGAGGTGCCTACTTAAACGAAGGTTTTGGCAATGAAACTCCCATCTCGGTTCGCAGCAAGGTGATGCAGGAAGAGAAAAAGCTTCTTGCATCTCTCTGCATGCAATGGATCCACGAAAAGAGTTCCATTTTTCTGGATTGCAGTACCACGGCTCTTCATATTGCAAAGCAATTAGCGGATTTTCCCGGCAAGCTGACCGTCATGACCAATTCTCTGGCAGTGGCAAAGGAGATTGATGCGAATCCGCAGATTCGTCTTATTTTATTTGGCGGTGAGCTGAATCGCGATCGGGAAGCGTTTGAAGGACAGACCGTACTGGAACAGATGAAAACCTGCTTTATCAATTATGCATTTGTCAGCAGTGCCGGCTGCAGTCTGGAGGCAGGTATTACAGATTCCACCCGTGAAGAAGCAGATATCCGTCGTCAGGTATTAAAGCAGGCGAAACATAAGATCCTGGTGGTGGACAATACGAAGATCGGACGCAACGAGGTGTATGTGATCGGAGAGTTGGAGCAGCTCAGTCAGGTGGTTGTGGATCATTCCATCCGAAAAACCAATCCGGACCTATGGGAATGGTTCCAGGCACATCAGATCCCTGTCCTGGAAGGGAAAGCGGAAAGAAAATCAAAAACCAAAGGAGATGAGCGATAAGATTATGACAGATTTGAGGGAACTGAAACAAAATGTGCTGATGACAGCGAAAAAGGCCTATGATGAAAAGCTGATGGCCGGAACAAGCGGCAATATCAGTGCTTACTTTCGTGAGAAGCAGTGGATCGTAATTACTCCCAGCTCCTATGATTACAGTTTGATGGCGGAAGAGGATATCGTAGTGATTGATCTGGATGGCAATCTGGTCGAAGGAAGACACAAGCCATCTTCCGAGTGGAAAATGCATGCTGAGATTTACCGTCACCTGTCCCATGCTAATGCGGTGGTGCATACACATTCTCCTTATGCAAGCAGTTTTGCGGTAAACCATCAGGAAATTCCAGTTGTACTGATTGAAATGATTCCTTTCTTAAAAGGGAAACTGGAGGTAAGTCCTTATGCACAGCAGGGAAGCGCAGAGGTTGGTCTGAATGCAGTTCCAATCCTGGAACGGAAAAATGCCTGTCTGATGGCCAATCACGGTGTCGTGGCTATCGGCGGAACATTACCGGAAGCATATACAAACAGTGTTTATGTGGAGGATGCTGCAAAGATCTATCATCTTGCACTCTGTTCAGGACATCCGGTTGTGATCAAAGAATACGAGGAGGTCTGATATGACAAAGGCGTATGAACGATTATTAAAATGCTATCAGTGCTTTAAAGACAAAATTAATTTTAAGCCGGAGGTGGCACTGGTGCTGGGATCCGGACTCGGTGATTATGCAGATACCATTCGGGTAGAAGCTGTTTTGGATTATCATGATATTGAGGGTTTTCCTGTGTCCACAGTCAGCGGACATAAGGGCAGATTTGTCTTTGGATACGTAGGAGATGTCCCGGTCGTAATCATGCAGGGACGTGTCCACTACTATGAAGGATATTCCATGGAGGATGTAGTTCTTCCCACCCGTCTCATGAAGATGATGGGGGCCCGGGTCTTGTTTCTGACCAATGCTTCCGGCAGTGTGAATTATGATTACAAAGCCGGTGATTTTATGATGATCACCGACCAGATCAGTAATTTTGTACCGTCTCCTCTCATCGGACCCAATGAGGAGATGCTGGGAGAGCGTTTCAGCGATATGTCTGAGATTTACCGTAAGGACCTTTGTGAGATCATCCGGGGTGCTGCTGCAGACCTTCAGATTCCGCTTCAGGAGGGAACCTATATCCAGCTGTCCGGTCCGAATTTTGAAACTCCCCATGAAGTAAAAATGTGCCGGATACTTGGAGGAGATGCAGTAGGAATGAGCACCGCATGCGAGGCCATAGCTGCCAATCATATGGGCATGAAGGTCTGCGGTATTTCCTGCATTTCCAATCTGGGATGCGGAATGACTGATCAGCCTTTGAGTGCGGAGGAAGTGAAGGAAACAGCTGACCGTGTTGCACCGTTATTTAAACAGCTGATTACGGAATCCATAGTTCGAATCGGTAAAATGATCTGAGTGATGAATAAAAAACAAAGGAGATGATAAAGTGGACAATCAGTCAGAAGCAATCAAAAATGTGTACTTGCATGAAGACGGCAAAGCTGTGACCATCATTGATCAGACTAAGCTTCCAACGGTTACCGAATACCTGACCCTTGGAACGGCGAAGGATCTGTATGATGCCATTTTTGAATTGAAAGTCCGGGGAGCACCGGCAATCGGAATTTGTGCGGCATTTGGAATGTATGTTCTGGCCGGAACGATTGAAACCGGGGATTACGATGAGTTTTTAAAGAAATTCAGAGAGTATAAGGATTATCTGAACTCTTCCCGTCCAACGGCAGTGAACCTGAGCTGGGCATTAAACCGCATGGAGCAGGTAGTGACAAGCCACAGCGATGCTTCTGTACCAGAGATTCTTGGATATCTGAAGAAAGAGTGCATGGATATTCAGGAAGAGGACAGCCAGATGTGCAGAGCGATTTCTGAATATGGTTTAAGCCTTATTAAGGACGGAGACGGAATTCTGACACATTGCAATGCCGGACCCTTAGCCACCTCCCGCTATGGAACTGCCTTAGGACCTCTCTTCCTTGGAAAAGAGCAGGGCATGAATTTCCATGTATTTGCAGATGAGACAAGGCCGCTTCTTCAGGGAGCAAGACTTACCTCATATGAGTTAGATCAGGCAGGAATCGATGTAACATTGATTTGTGATAACATGGCCAGCATTGTAATGAAAAACGGCTGGATCCAGGCCTGCTTCGTAGGCTGTGATCGTATCGCTGCCAACGGTGATGCGGCCAATAAGATTGGAACCAGTGGTGTTGCAATCCTTGCAAAACATTACGGAATTCCGTTCTATGTATTAGGACCGAGTTCAACCATCGATCTTGACTGTGCAACTGGCGATGATATCCAGATCGAACTTCGAAGTCCGGAAGAGATCAAAAGCAAATTTTATGAAAAACCGATGGCACCGGAGGGTGTCAAATGTTATAATCCGGCATTTGATGTAACCGATCACACGCTGATCGCCGGAATTGTAACGGAAAAAGGAATCTGCAGACCACCGTATACGGAGAGTCTTGCAAATATGTTTGGCAAAAACAAAAAATAGGAGGAAAAGATTGATGAAAAAATTATTTGGTATTGTAGCAGGTGTAGCAGTATCCGTAGCGTTAATGACAGGATGCGGTGGAAACAATAATACAGCCGAGACAAAGGAAAATACGGCTGAAACAGCAGCAGCTTCTGCTGAGAACGCTGATGGAGATTTAAAGATCGCCATCGTGACCAGTCCATCCGGTGTAGATGACGGCTCCTTTAACCAGGATAACTACAACGGTATCCTGAAATTTATCGAGTCTCATCCGGGAGCAACCGTAACTCCGGTTCGCGAGGAAACCGGTGATCCGGCTGCAGTTATTCAGGCAGTTGCTGATATCGTTGCAGACTACAATGTGATCGTATGCCCGGGCTTCCAATTCTCCGGAATCGGAACCATCGCAACCGATAACCCAGATGTAGATTTTATCCTTGTAGATACGAATCCGACCGATTCTGAGGGTAATGACATCGAATGTGATAATATTTATGCAATGACTTTCAAGGAGCAGGAAGGAGGTTTCTTCGCGGGAATGGCAGCTGCACTGGAGTCTGAAAGCAAAAAGGTAGCTGTAGTAACCGGTATTGCATACCCAAGCAATGTAAACTATCAGTACGGTTTTGAGAGTGGTGTCAATTACGCAAATGAGAAATATGATACCGGTGTTGAGATCGTAGAGATCCCATCTTACGCAGGCGTTGACGTTACCAATAAAAATGTAGGTGGAAACTATGTGGGAAGCTTTGCAGATGAAGCAACCGGTAAAGTTGTTGGAAAAGCTCTCATCGATGAGGGCTGTGATATTCTGTTCGTAGCTGCAGGCGGTTCTGGAAACGGTGTATTTACTGCTGCTAAAGAAGCTGGCAATGTAAAGGTAGTAGGCTGTGACGTAGACCAGTATGATGATGGTGCTAACGGTTCTGATAACATTATTCTGACTTCTGTACTGAAAGTTATGAGCATGAACGTAGAGAAACAATTAAATGCTATCGCAGACGGAAGTTTCCAGGGAGCAAACGCTCTGTTAGGTGCAGATTCTGATTCTGTTGGTTATGTAACAGAGGAAGGACGTCAGAGCATGTCTGAGGATACCGTGAAGAAGATGGACGAAGCATATGAACTTGTAAAAGATGGAACTATCGTTCCGGCAGCAAACTTTAACGGAATTGAGCCGGAAGATTTCCCGGGATTGAAATAATACGTTCTGTACCAGAAAATGAGGAGGCTTAAATGTCGGAATATATCATTGAAATGAAGCACATCACAAAACGTTTCCCAGGTATCGTGGCAAACGATGATGTGACGCTTCAAATTAAAAAAGGTGAGATCTTCGCACTGCTTGGCGAAAACGGTGCCGGAAAATCAACTTTGATGAGCATGATATTTGGTATGTATGAACCGGATGAAGGTGAGATCTTCATCCGGGGTAAGAAAGAACAGATTCATTCGCCAAGCTACGCAACAAAACTCAATATTGGTATGGTCCATCAGCATTTTAAGCTGGTACAGAATTACACGATTACAGAAAACATTATTCTGGGTTTAAAGAAGAAAGACAAACTGTTTGGAATCCTTCCCTATGTTGATTTAAAAAAAGCAGATCAGGAGATCGAGGCGCTTTCTAAGAAGTACGGCCTGGAAGTCAATCCGACCGATGTGATCGAAAATACAAGTGTATCGACACAGCAGCGTGTCGAGATCCTGAAAATGCTGTACCGGGAAGCTGAAATTCTGATCTTTGATGAGCCGACAGCAGTGCTGACGCCTCAGGAGATTGAATCCTTGCTGACGATCATCCGCAACCTCAGAGATGATGGAAAAACCATCATCCTGATCACCCATAAGCTGGAGGAAATCAAAAAAATTGCAGATAGATGTGCGATTTTAAACAGAGGAAAGCTCATCGATGTTCTGGATGTCGCCACGACCTCTACAAAGCAGATGGCCAATTTGATGGTTGGACGGGAAGTTTCTTTTGAAGTAGAGAAATCAGAGCCTCATTACCGGGAGACTGTGTTAGAGGTAAAGAATCTCACTGTAAAAAATCAGGATCATTTTGAAGTAGTAAAAAATGTATCCTTTTCTGTCCACGGCGGAGAAGTATTTGCCATTGCCGGAGTATCCGGCAATGGTCAAATTGAGATTGCAGATGCGATTGCAGGAGTTGAGAAGGCAGCTTCAGGTAGTATTCTTCTGAATGGAGTCGATATCACCAATTACTCCATCCGCAAACGAACCCTGGAAGGAATCTCTTATATTCCGGAGGATCGGCAGAGCTGCGGCCTGGTCATGGATTTTACCCTGGAGGAAAATCTGGGACTGAAAAACTACTTCCGAGAACCATTTTCCCATAAAGGTGTACTGGATAAAGCAGAATTTTCCCAGTACGGAAATGAACTGATTGACCGGTATGACATCCGGAGCAGTCAGGGAAACAAGACCATTGTCCGCTCCATGAGCGGCGGTAATCAGCAGAAGGCCATCATCGGAAGAGAGATTGAACTTCAGTCTCCTCTGATGATCTTTGTGCAGCCAACCAGAGGTCTGGATATCGGAGCCATCGAAAATATCCATAAGCAGATTATCCGACAGAGAGATGCAGGAAAGGCAATCCTGCTGATTTCGTTAGAGCTGGATGAGATCATGAATTGTGCAGATACCATCGGAGTAATATATAATGGAGAAATCCAGAAAATAGCAGCTGCAAAAACGCTTACATCAAATGAAGTGGGAGAATTTATGATGGGGGTGCACCAAAATGCTGAAAATTAAACACAGATTGAAAAAGATGCTTGTCAGACTCCTGGGAAATGAAAAATACCAGGGTATCACCATTCCCATGTCGGCCATTTTCTTAAGCCTTCTGGCTGGAGCTGTGATCATTCTTTTGCTTGGCAAGAATCCTCTGTCGGCCTATGGTAACCTTCTTCAGGGGGCTGGATTCCTCCCGAAACCGAGTTATGCCGGATATAAGAATATGCTGACCGACTTCACCAGTTATATGAATGCCTGGACTCCGATGCTTTTTGCGTCTCTGGCAGTAGCAGTCGGTATGTGTGCCGGACTCTTTAATATCGGTGTCTCCGGTCAGATGCTTACCTCTGGTTTTATCACAACTCTGGTGATCGGATATAGTTCCCTTCCGGCAGCGGTGGCTAAGCCATGCGTACTGATTGTCGGAGCAGTCGTTGGTGCACTCATCGGTGCACTTATTGGCTGGTTAAAATACAAATTTAATATCAATGAAGTCGTATCTTCGATCATGATAAACTATACGGCCCAGTATGTGATCAGCTTTTTCATCAACACGTACTATATCAATCCGGTTTCCAGGCAGTCCCAGGCCGTCTCGAAAGCATCCCGCCTGACTCTGATGGACACACCCGTCGGAAACTTGAAAATGGATATTCCCTTAGGAATCCTTCTTGCAGTTCTGACTGCAGTCCTGGTGAAGTTCGTGTTAGATCGCACCGTATTTGGCTATGAACTCAAATGCGTGGGACTTGGAAGAAAAGCGGCCATGTATGCAGGTGTCAATGTTGGCAAAAGCATGATCATGGCGATGATGTTCTCCGGTGCATTAGGAGGCCTGGCAGGAGTGACGTACTACCTGGGGTATTTTGGTTCGATTCAGCCCCGCGTCCTTCCAAGCACCGGTTTTGATGCCATCGCAGTGGCACTTCTTGCAGGAAACCATCCCATCGGCATCATATTTTCATCTCTTCTGATCACAGTGATCAGCAAGGGCAGTACCTACATGAATTCAGCATCCGGTCTGGAATCAGAGATCGCATCCGTTATCACCGGATTGATCCTGCTGTTTTCCGCCTGCGGTGTATATATCCGTTACAAAGTGAATCGAATGAAACAAGAGTTAAATGAAGAGACAGAAAGGGGGATCAGCTGATGGAACGAATCCTGATTGATGGTTTATCCTTTGCGATCCCGCTGTTCGTAATGGCAATCGGAGGGATCTACAGCGAAAAGAGCGGCGTGACGAATCTGGCTTTGGAGGGATTGCAGGGAATGGGGGCATTTATAGGCGCCTTTGTGGCCGTTCTGGCTGCAGGCTATTTTGGAAGCAATTCCCAGGTTCCTTATTATCTCGCAATTGTATGTGCCATGGCAGGTGGAATGCTGTATTCGCTCTTATATGGACTGTTATGTATCCGTCTGAAGGCAAATCAGATCATTGGCGGAGTCGTGATCAATATCCTGGCTATGTCACTGACTGCATTTTTTACAAAACTTTTAAACCGCCTTGTGTTCGGTGCAGCTTCGGAAAAATTTGTTCTGGGTGTGTCTGCACGGTTTACAATTCCGCTGCTCTCCGGCATCCCAGTAATTGGAGCCGCATTTAAAGATGTCTATCCATTTGAGATCCTGATCCTTCTGATCGCAGTTGTTGCCTGGTATGTGCTGTATAAAACGCGTTATGGCATGAATCTTCGTGCCTGTGGAGATAATCCTCACGCAGTAGACGCAGCAGGAGAGAATGTTACCCGGATCCGTCTGATTGCAGTCCTTGTATCCGGTGCTCTGTCCGGTCTGGCTGGAATCAGCTTTGCTTATTCCATTTCAGCGAACTTTTCTTCCAACATCTATGTGGGATACGGATATCTGGCGATTGCAGCCATGATATTCGGAAACTGGAAGATCCTTCCTACACTTGGATCCTGCCTGCTGTTTGGTTTTGCCCGATCCGGAGGCTATTATCTTGTCCAGAAGATGCAGATGCCCAGCAGTTACTCGGATCTTGCCATGACGCTGCCTTATATCGTTACAATGCTGCTTTTGATTTTCTTCTCAAAATACAATCGTGCTCCTCGTGCACTTGGAGAGATTTACGACAAAGGAAAGAGGTAGAACATGAATATTCGTTTTTATAATGCCCAGATTCTTCCGATGAATGGAAATATGGATATCATCCACGGAGAGGTATGGGTCGAAGGGAACACTATTACATATGTAGGTCCTCATAAGGAATGCGGCAATGTGTGGGACCGTGAGATCGATGCAGAAAAAAATCTCATCATGCCGGGCTTTAAAAATGCACATACGCACACAGCCATGACGTTTCTTCGATCCTATGCGGATGATATGCCGCTGCAGGACTGGCTGACAAAGCAGATCTTCCCGATGGAAGCAAAATTACAGCCGGATGATATCTACTGGCTCTCCAAACTGGGAATCATGGAATACCTGACCAGCGGTATTACCTCCTGCTTTGATATGTATCTGAATACAGAAATGATGGCTAAAGCATCGGTAGAATGTGGATTCCGGAGTGTACTCGTCAGCGGAATCAATGATTTTTCCTCTTCATTGGAGGAAGTGGAGGCAGATTTTAATACCTACAACCAATATGATGAGCTGATCAGGTATTGTCTGGGATTTCATGCAGAATACACTTGTTCCGAAGAACTCTTAAAAAAGATTGCCGAGCTGTCACAGCGTTACAAGGCTCCTGTATTTGCTCATATGTCAGAAACAGAACGGGAAGTGGCAGAGTGTGTACAGCGCCATGGAACTACACCTGCAGCTTATCTGGATTCCCTGGGCTTATTTGAACATGGGGGCGGTGGATATCATTGCATTTGGTTTACCGATGAGGAAATAGAACTCTTCCGCAGGAAAGGACTGACAGCGGTAACCAATCCTGGATCCAACACAAAACTTGCAAGCGGCATCGCCAACACTACGGCATTTTTGAAACACGGAGTCAATATGGCCATCGGCACAGATGGACCAGCCAGCAACAACTGCCTGGATATGTTCCGGGAAATGTTTTTAGTGACGGGACTGGGAAAACTTCATGATCGGGATGCATCTGCAGTACCAGCAGAAGAAGTTCTGAAAATGGCAGTAACCGGCGGTGCAAAAGCAATGGGACTGACAGACTGCGACTGCCTTGCAGAAGGCAAAAAGGCTGATCTGATTATGATCGATCTGAACCAGCCGAATATGCAACCTATCAACAACCCGATGAAAAACCTGGTATACAGCGGAAGCAAACAGAATGTGAAGATGACCATGATCAACGGCAAGATCCTCTATGAAGACCAGAAATTCTTCATTGGGGTGGAGCCAAAGGAAGTTTACAAAAAGGCAAATGAGATCATAACCCGAATGAGACAATCGTAGGTAAAAGCGTTAAATTCCGTTGACAACACATTCTTTATTTGATACTATTTATCAAGTAAATTCAATATTCCATGAGGGAGTAGTTAGCGCGAAAGTGTGGTTTGTCAACATTCTGATTATAGCAACTGTATAATCTGGCAAATCTTAAATAATGAGACTCATGTATATCGATGGACGACAGTTTTTGTATCATGCATAGCTGTCAGTTGATATACATGAGTTTTTCTTTTGTGCATTGATGCAAAAAAGGGAGGACATCGTAATCGACAGTGAGCGGTGAGGGAACATGCATTACATCCAGGAGGAAATGAAAAATGATGCTGTTTTTTAAAGTGTTTTTTACAGAATTTATCGCAGAGATGGGCGATAAAACCCAGCTTATGCTGATTGCTCTCACTTCAAAATATAAGTTGAGAGATATTATACTAGGAACTGCGGCGGCGATTCTTGTTCTGAATGGTCTTGCGGTTCTGGCGGGCGGACTTGTCAGTGAATTTATTCCTGACTGGCTTATTAAGATGATTGCAGCACTTGCATTTTTGTATTTCGCCGCATCGACTCTTGCCGGTGATGATGACGAAGAAGAGGATGAGGACGGTAAATCAAAGATTCAGTTCGCACCCTTAGCTGTTTTTTGTACATTTTTTGTGGCAGAACTGGGAGATAAGACTCAGCTTACAGCCATCACGTTCGGAGCCAATGAAGGCATGAAATCAGCCTTTGTTGTATGGATTGGATGCTCTCTGGGACTTTTTGCAGCGGATATTCTCGGAATGCTGGTTGGATATCTTTTAAAGAGCAAAACTCCCGATGGGCTGCTGAATACACTGGCATTTGTTATTTTTTCCATATTTGGTGCTTTCACACTTCATCAGGGACTGAACATGATGAACGCAAGAGTCTGTCCGATTCCGGTATGGTCGGTATGGATTGCTGCGGCTGTTATTTTTACTGCCTTATGTGCCTGGATCTATATAAAAAGAAAGAAGGAAAATAAATGCGATATTTAAAACCACATTATTATGATAAATTTGTCTGTACAGCAGGAGATTGTCCGGATAGCTGCTGTGCCGGATGGCAGATCGTGATTGATGAAGCCTCTCTGGAGCGATATGGAAATGAAAAGAGCGAGTTCGGAACGCGATTACGCAATTCTATTGACTGGGATGAAGAATGTTTTTACCAGAACAATCGGCGCTGTGCATTTTTAAATGAAGAAAATCTCTGCGATCTTTATAAAGCACTGGGACCAGATTCTCTTTGTGATACCTGCCGGATGTACCCGAGACATACGGAAGAATACGAGGGACTTCGGGAATTATCTCTTTCCCTGTCCTGTCCGGAGGCGGCTAGAATCATTCTTTCCTGTAAAGAACCGGTCCGTTTTCTGGAAGAAGAGGACGATTTGGAGGACGATTTTGAAGAATTCGATTTTATGATGTTTTCCCAGTTGGAAGATACAAGAGATGTTCTGTTTTCGATTTTACAGGATCGATCCCTTCCTCTGACTCTCCGAATGTCGGCATCCGAACAGCTGACAGAACAATATCAGATCCGGGTGGAAGAGCAGAAGGAATATGAAATTGATGAACTTCTGCGAAACTGTGAAGCTCATCATCAGAGAAAAAAACTCCAGGAATTTGTATCAGAAAGTCTTGCTGAAAAAGGCATTGATGCAGCATCTCTCCATCGGTGGGCACGCCAGATAGAAGAATTGCAGGTACTACGCGGTCTGGAACGCCTGCGTCCGGAATGGGATGATGTGCTGGATGGTGCTGAAAAGTGGCTGTATCAGGGAAGTGAGGAAACCTATCATAAAATTTGCGAAGAATTTCATAAGGCATATGGAAGCTTAGGAAGTCACAAAGAAGAATGGGAAAATCTGGGCGAGCAGCTTTTAATGTTTTTTGTCTATACCTATTTTTGCGGGGCTGTCTACGACGATATGGTCTGTTCCAAGATAGAACTGGCATTGTTCTCTGTTCGCTGGATACAGGAATTTCTGATGGTCAGATGGCTGGAAAATGGAAAGAAACTTTCCATGAAGGATGTGGAAGAAATCTCCTGGAGATATGCCCGGGAAGTAGAACATTCCGATGATAACTTAAATGCACTGGAAGACTGGCTTTTTGAGCGGTATGCACCGGTTTAATCACCGAAAGAAGCATATTGCAAAAATGAATCATACGAACAAAAAAGCTCTATTCTATAAAATTGAGCGTACCGTATCTCCGGACGTCAACGAATAGCATAGAGCTTTTGAGTTAAATTTTGCCACATAATGCTTCTGTCATTTTCAGATAATAAGCGAAAGGTAAGCGGCAGCAAACCAAGGTGTTACCGCATAAGGCGCAACAGACCGATTACTTTGCCAAGAATCTGTACTTTATCCACAATAATCGGATCCATGGTTGCATTCTCTGGCTGGAGACGATAGTGACCGTTCTCCTTGAAGAAACGCTTAACGGTAGCTGAATCATCAATGAGTGCAACCACGATCTCGCCATTCTCTGCGACACTGGTCTGTTCCACGATAACACGATCTCCGTCATAGATGCCCACATCGATCATACTATTGCCGCGGACCTTCAGCATAAAAGTTTCGCTGTTCGGAAGCAGTTCTGCCGGAATCGGGAAATAGTTCTCCACATTCTCATCAGCCAGAATCGGCGCACCGGCTGCTACAGTACCGATAAGGGGTACATTCACCAGTTCGCGGCGGGACAGGTTAAAGGTGTCATCAACGATCTCGATGGCTCTCGGTTTCGTCGGATCCCGGTGAATATATCCGTTCTTCTCAAGCTGTTCCAGATGAGAGTGGACAGAAGAGGTAGATTTAAGCTGTACCTTTTCACAAATTTCACGTACCGTCGGCGGATAACCTTTCTTTAAAATGCATGCTTTAATAAATTCCAAGATCTCTTTCTGTTTATCTGTAATACGTCCCTGTGCCATATAGATTCCTCCTGTCGATGAAGTATATAAAATGTTTTTAATATCGGATATACAGTGATTCTGGCAGGATACAAGTCGAACGCCCACCTGATGGGACCAGCAGCTGAATCACTGAAAGGTTTGGCCTATAGTAAGCCCTTATTATATTATATATAGTAACATATGTTCGGGCAAAATGCAAACTATTGTTCGTCTTTATCAATGTTTTCTTTTTTAAGCTGTTCTCTTGCCTGCTCAAGCAGCACTTCCAGACGGGCATTTTCTTTGTCTGCCTGACGAAGGAGTTCCTGCATTTCCCGTTCTTTTTTGAATAGTGCACGCTCCATCGTAAGCTCCGCCTGGGCTTTGCATTGCTGAAGACCCACATCAGCATCCGCTTTTTGTTTTGATAATTCCTGGGTAAGTTCTGTGAGTTTCTGCTGTAATTCTTTATTTTCAGTTTCAAGTGCCAGAATCCGATCGGATGCATGCTGATAGGACTCTGACTTTACCTCCTGTTCCTTCTGAGAGTGAGAGAGAGCAAGTACCGTATCATGAAGCTCCTGTTTGCATTGTAAAAGCTCATTCTTAAGCATTTCTTCTGATTCTTTTGAATGTTCATTTTTCTTCAGCTGATTTTGTGCCTCTTCTAGTTTCTCCTTCAGCATCTGGTTGATCTGCTCCTGGTCAGCAGCACCTTTTCTGAGCGATTCTAGCTGTTCGGTGAGTGTCTGTTCCTGCTTGGTCAGCAAAGCGAACTCCGCATCCATTTTTTTCTTTTCTGCTTGAAGTTGTTCTACTTTTTTCTGTAACTCTGTGAGGCGCAGTTCTTTTCTCTGGAGTTCAGAAGAGAACTCCTCCCGTGCTCTGGCTTCTGCATTCTGGTTCAATTCCAAGCTATACAGATATGCGGAGGTGATGGACTTAACCATGGTTTCAAACTCCTCAATCTCGACACTTCTCCCCGGAATTGAGGATTTGGCTTGATTTAACTCAAACACCTGCATCACATGATCAAAGCCCTGGGCCTGGTTCATTCCTTTTTGTTCGCAAAATGCACGGAAAGCATCCGCTGTATCGGAATCGATTCGAAAGTTTGCCTGTTTAATTTCTCCCATATTCTATATTCTCCAATCTATTTTTTTGTAACTGTTTATGCAACTATTCAGTAGGTCTGCGCATTTACTGCGCTGACCGTACGAAAACATGGGTCAGCAGGCAAAAATCCCATTGCCGTAGGTAATTTTTAATGGATTTTTGCGTGTGACTGTGAAGGTACTGAACAGTTACCTGTTTGTTTAATACCCTGACATTCTTGCTGCGAGATGGTAACGGTTCATACTCATGTAGACAGTTACGCGATATAATACGCTGCTTATCAAACTGATTTCAAAGAAGTGTTTTGCAAAGATCATGCGCCAAGTCTTATAACGTTCGATTTAAACTGAAATTTCAAATTGCGTCATACTTTATTTTATGTATATAGATTATCATGAAACCACAAGGGCGTCAATCTGATTCTGTGATATGTTATATATATGTTATACATAATTATTGTTATACATAGATTATGATTTCGATAGTAAAAATAGGAATGAAACTATCAACTATTCGTGAAAGGATGCTTTCGCGAATAGTTTCATCGACTTTTATGGCCATATTTGCCAGAAATAGCAGCGCAGTTTTGTGCAATATGTATGATTCCTTATAAAAATCTATATACCTAAAGTATTTAGATTTTTATGGGGAGCAGGTGTCTGCTGCTTACGAGCAAAGCCGCGTTTTCTTACGGCGCTTTTGAAACCGAAAGTACCGTAAGAAAAGGTGGTGGCAACAGAAATTTGCCGTATTTAAATGCGAAGCCACAGAAAATTTCGTTACTGGGCACGTATGCGTGAACAGTAGCAAGCCGCGAACAAATGTTTGCGTTTTTCTTTCAAAACCATTGACAAACATTTGTTCGCATCGTATAATGTAGCCATATAGAACAAATGTTCCTGACGTTTTTATAATATTCAAATCTCTTCTCATTCTTTAAGAACAGATTTGAATACCAAAAGACGATTCCAACAAAACACGAGAGGAGAAGATTGAAAATGTATACGTTGAAAAAAGGTGTTATGGTTTTAGCTGTTGTTTTCATCATGCTGCTTTCGGGCTTTTTTGGACGGAGTCTGATGTATGTGATGGCTGAGGAAGAAGCAGATACTAGACCGGAAAAGTACTATACCAGTATTCATCTGAAAGATGGAGATACGCTCTGGAGCATTGCTCAGACATATTGTGCAGATTCGGAGGAGTCAGTTGAGGAGTATGTACGGGAGCTGCGCCAGATGAACAGTCTTTCGGATGACCATATTGACGCAGGGCATTACCTGACCATTCGTTATTATAAATAAATCGTTACCGTTCACATACACGTACACACAACCGATAACAGAGACAGAATCAAATTTATAGAATTTTCCATATTCCTGTCCGTAGTCTGTTCATTTAATCTATTTTCTGGTAGAATAAAGTTTAGCAAGCAGTCTATATCTGATTAAATGACAAGCGACAGATGAACAGGAGGAAATAAGGATATGAGTATTGTATATCACGAATCATCGAAGATATTTCATTTATATAACCAGACCATCAGCTATATCATGATGGTTCTTCCAAACGGACATATGGGACAGCTGTATTATGGGAAAAAGATTCGTGACAAGGAAGATTTCTCATACCTTCTTGAATTAGCTCCCAGAGACATGGCATCTTATCTCTATGAAAACGATCGCACCTTTTCACTTGGACATATTAAGCTGGAGTACGGTACTTACGGAAGCGGTGATTACCGGCATCCGGCAGTAGAGATTCTCCAGAATGATGGAAGTACCTATTCAGATTTTCAATTTACTGGATATCAGGTTACATCCGGAAAGCCAAAACTGCCGGGACTTCCCGCTACTTATACTGAACAGGACGGGGAAGCTGAAACTCTTATTATTACGTTAAAAGATACCCATACTAATCTGGAGCTGCATCTTTTATATACAATATTTGTCGAGGGCGGTGTCATTGCCCGAAGTGCTTCTATTTCCAATCAGGGAGACATTTCTGTACAGGTTCAGACCGCGATGAGTCTTTGCCTGGATCTTCCTGACCACGATTATGAGTGGATGCAGTTTTCTGGGGCATGGGCGAGAGAGCGCGCACTCCACACACGCAGGCTTGAGTATGGCATTCAGGCGATTGACAGCACCCGGGGACATTCTTCCCATGAGCAGAATCCGTTCATTATTTTAAAACGCCCTTCGGCTGATGAATTTCAGGGAGAAGCCATTGGCTGCAGCTTGATTTACAGCGGTAATTTTCTGGCTCAGGCAGAAGTGGAGTCACATGGAACCACCCGTCTTATGATAGGAATTAATCCGTTTGGCTTTAGCTGGGAGCTGAACCCTGGTGAAAGCTTCCAGACTCCAGAGGCAGTGCTTGTTTACTCCTCTCAGGGACTTAACGACATGAGCCAGACTTTTCACCGGCTGTACCGGCGCCGACTGGCAAGGGGGTACTGGCGTGATCGCGAGCGCCCAATTCTGATCAATAACTGGGAGGCAACTTACTTCAATTTTACCGAAGAGAAACTTCTACAGCTGGCTTCCAGAGCGCAGAAATGCGGCATAGAGCTGTTTGTTTTAGATGACGGCTGGTTTGGTGCCAGAAGCAGTTCAAAAGCCGGACTGGGCGACTGGGAGGCAAACCGCGACCGTCTGCCAAACGGTCTTTCCGGACTGGCACAGAAGATAGAAGCGCTCGGCATGAAGTTTGGTCTCTGGATCGAACCGGAGATGGTAAATGCCGATTCCGATTTATTCCGCACGCATCCTGATTGGATCCTCCAGGTTCCAGGGCGAACGCCTTGTCACGGACGTTACCAGTATGTATTGGATTTTTCCCGGCAGGAGATCCTTGATTACATCTATGAAAAGATTGCATCGATTCTGGAAGGTGCCTCCATTTCCTATATCAAGTGGGATATGAACCGAAGTCTCAGTGATGTATGGAGCAGAGGAGTTTCCGCCAGACAGCAGGGAGAAGTATTTCACCGCTACATTCTGGGGGTTTATCAGATGTATGAGCGGCTGACCACACGCTTTCCAGACATTCTGTTCGAATCGTGCGCCAGCGGCGGAGCGCGTTTTGATGCAGGTATGCTGTATTACGCACCGCAGGGATGGATCAGTGATGATACAGATGCGATTGAACGCCTGCGGATTCAATACGGTACTTCTTATGGTTACCCGATCAGCTCGATGGGATCCCATGTATCTGCTTCTCCGAATCATCAGCTTCATCGTCAGACACCGCTTTGGACACGTGCCAATACCGCGTTCTTCGGAACTTTCGGCTATGAACTGGATCTGGCACAGCTCGGAGAAGATGAGCTATCTGAATTAAAAATTCAGACCGCCTTTATGAAACAGCACCGGTCCCTGATTCAGTATGGTACTTTTTACAGACTTTCCAGTCCGTTTGAAAACAATATCACTGCCTGGATGGCAGTCAGTGAAGACCGCACAGAAGCCCTGGTCGGCTGGTACCGGACACTAAATGTAGCCAATGGTCCGTTTACGCGGCTGTATTTACAGGGACTGGAAGAATCCGATCTTTACAATGTCACGGAATATACAGAAGGACATGAAAGTGCCGTAAGCACCCACTATGGTGACGAACTGATGAATTTAGGATTGATTACCAGTGACGCCTCTTCCGGACAGTATATGGATGGTAGAAGAGAGAGCTGCGACTTTGATTCTCGCCTGTTTTATGTACAAAAGCAGGCTGAATAATAAATAAGATAAAAGCATTGAAAGGGGATGCTCCCGAATCTAGTTTTTAAAGAAGAATCCCTGTAACTGTTCAGTAGGTCTGCGCATTTACTGCGCGTGACTGTGAAGGTACTGAACAGTTACGAATCCCTTTTAATTTAAATCCGGCGTTTCCCCGTATAATCCCGCTTCCGGCGTTCATTTACGATATGATTCAGAATCCCGCCACCGATAATAATAACGGCTGCCATCATCAGCACACGTTTCGCCCCTTCCTGCGGAAGTGTGCTCTTAGACGCAATCGACGCGGTATTGAATTGAAGGGTATATTCGATTTCATGAGGCGTTCCCATCGCCAGTGTATCCGCCCTGACTGTAAGTTCTTTTGTCAGATCCAAAACAGGGATCGTAAAATGAGAATTTGCGTCCTTGGCACTTTCATTCTCGTATTTTCTATTATCTACCACCATGTAATCATAATTGGAACTGCTCCATGTGATGGATATGTATGCCGTTCCATCTGTCACCGTCAGAAGAGCAGGACTTTGGATCGAAGCCTTTCCGCTTCCTCCGGTCATCGTTACCTCGATGGCATATTCACCATCCTCCAGGGAAAGTAGCGTTCCAGCCCCTGCCTGTGCCGTCAACGTCCACCGGCTGCTAAATAAGATACAAATGATTCCCAGAAGAATGAAACCTATTTTTTTCATAGACAGAAAACTCCTTCCCCTGTGTTTATAAATTCTTTTTCTTATACAGAAACCAGAACGCAGCAACCGAAAAACACGCCAGATACAGAAGCAGGATCCCAATCGTTGTATAAGAAAATGCCTCATGATTGGCGATGCTGCGAAGCGCCGCACTGGTCTGCGATAACGGCAGATATTCAATCACCTGGCGCAGACCATCCGGCATACTCCGGGCTGAAAAGAATGTATTGCACAGATATGCCATCGGCATAATCACGTAATTCGAAAAGCGCGGCACATCGGCATGGTTTTTGGCATAAAAAGATACCACAACTCCAATTGTGGAAAACACAGATCCGTTTAAAAACATTAGAAGGAACGACCAGCCGTTAAAACAGAGCCCCGTTCCGATCGGCAAAATCAGAAGAATAATCACGGCTCCCGCATATAATCCCCGGAGACTTCCGCCGATGATCTGTCCCGCGATGAACTGCCACAGCGGGGTAGGAGAGATGATGACCTGGTCAAATGCTTTTTCGTACAATCTCTGGACGTTTAAATTCTGGGCGATAGCATTGAAACTGCCGTTCATGGTCGTCAGGGCAACCACTCCCGGAATCAGAAAGTTCAGATACGATTGTCCGTGCGACATGGTCTGGATTCCAAGACCAAACACCAGAATATATAAAAGAGGGGCAATCATGGCAGCCAGCGTGATTTTATAAAAATCCCGCCGGAATTCTACCCATTTTTCCCATAACACAGTAAGAATACCCATTTTTACCGGCATTCCAGCTGCTGCCCGATTGTCTCCAGAAATACATCTTCCAATGTCGTACTGCGAAGCGCTGTTTCCTGTTCTGACGCGGACAAATACTGAATTGCCTCCTCCTTTCCATGAAAATAGTGTGATTTCAGCCCATCTGGTGAAGTCTCATCAACCGCATACCGCCCCAGCGTCTCTATCATATGCCCCGGAGCATCTGTTTCCTCCAGACGTCCACCGCACATAAAGCCGACACGGTCACAAAGCGTTTCTGCTTCCTCCATATAATGCGTTGTCAGAAGAATGGTAAGCTTTTGCTGATTCAGCTTTTTCAGAAGATTCCACATCTGACGGCGGGCAAATGCATCCATCCCTGCAGTCGGTTCATCCAGAAGAAGGATTTCCGGTTCCGTTAAAAGTGCCCGGCAGACCATCAGCTTCCGCTTCATGCCTCCGGAAAGCTTTCGGACGGTTCTCTTCCGATAATCGATCAACCCGCAGAATTCCAGCAATTCCTCTGACCGCTCCCGAATCTTTTTGATCGGCATATAATAAAGACGTCCCTGATATTCCATAATCTCGTTCATCGTCATATCCTGACGCATCGAGTATTCCTGCGTAACGACACTGAGTTTTTGTTTCAGCTGATTTTTCTGACGGGTCAGCAGCTCTCCGTTGATCCAGATTTCACCCGAAGTCGGAAGCAGGAGAGTGGAGAGCATTCCGATGGTGGTCGTTTTTCCGGCACCATTCGGTCCCAAAAGCCCAAAGAACTCGCCTGTCTCAATTTTCAGGTTCAGATCCTCGACCGCCAGAAAATGATCGTATTTTTTTGTCAGATGCTTTAATTCAATCATGGTTCCCTTCCTTCACGACAATAATCGAATAATAACTTGCCCGATCTGGAATTTCATCGATTTTATGATAAATATGCTCCTCTGGCATACCGCAATTTTCGATCATGGTACCTGTCATATGCTTTTCTTTCAGGGTCGCCTTGACAAGCGGCATCTTGGAAGCTGCTTTCATCAGAACCTTGGTACCTGGAAGCTCCAGCGCCGCCTCAATATCATAAGTGGACGGAATAATATGAAGCTGTTCTGAGCGGTCAACAAGACTGTCCTGAAGCTTGGCGCTGACCGCGCAGAAGGACGGAATGCCATTAATGATTTCAGTTGCATAACCATGTGCTTTTACAATCCGATGGATATAAATATAGGTACTGTAAATCGTCGGATCTCCGAGCGTGAGGCAGGCAACATCCTTCCCCTGTTCCAGCTGCTCTATAATCTGATTCGAGGCAGCCTGGTATGCTGCATTTAAAACAGCTTTATCTTTTGTCATCGGAGTAGTGAGGTTTAAGCATTCCTTTTCATCCAGATTTTCCACAATCCCACTGGCAATTTTATAGGAAACTGCATTTTCCTTTCCATCCGCCGGTACCGCAATCACCGGGCACTTCTGAATCGTGTCAACTGCCAGATACGTCATGAGCCGCGGATCGCCTGGACCTACTCCTACACCATATAAGGTTCCTTTTATCATAAACATTTCCTTTCTGTGAAAACTGTGAGAAATTCAAGTGTTCAACTTTTAAAATTTTTGTACGATGCCTTTTTTGCTTTTTTTAATAAAGTACGAAATTAGCCTTTTTCATCGAAAAATTTAAAAGTAAAAAATTTTGTACTTTATAGTTAGTGGTTAATAAATGGCTTAGATACAAGGATTATAGCATAAAGTACAAAAATTTCAAAATGCACTTTATTTCAGAATGTACTTTATTTCGAAACAGAATAAAGTACATTTTCAAATCGCTTCATTTGAAAAAGGAATGATGCAGACATGTTGAGCGCAGGCTCAATGTGGCCGCATTTTTTTTTTGTTTTCTTATAAAATCCTATTGACAAAATGATCCAGAAGCACTAATATGATATCATAACATTATATAATGATATATAATCAATCGATTGAAGAGGAATTCGACTAAAGAAGCTGAGGAAATGAAGGTAATAGGGATTGGGGACAATGTATGTGATAAGTACATCCATTTAAAAACCATGTTTCCTGGGGGGCAGGCGCTGAATTTTGCAGCGTATGCCGGAATGCTTGGAGCAGATGCCGCATATTATTTTAATCCGTTTGAACATGATAAGAAAAATGTACGGAATTTAAAAATGTATATGCAGTGACGAAGATAAACAGAGGGAGGAACAGCTATGCGGTTTGCAGCGGTAGGATTCACCTGCATTGATGTATACAAAAACTTAAATATCAGTTACCCGACAGGCAATGGAATCGATCTGATGTTTAATCTGATGGATTTGGTTCCCGAGCTTGTACCGTCCGTGGTGACGGCGATTGGAGATGATGCCTATGGACAGTCTATGCTGGAAGCGTGTCAGAAAAGGAAGGTAGATACCGGACATGTTACCATTGTTCCCGGGGGACAGACGGCAGTGATAGAGATGCTGTTAAATGGCAGAGACCGGGTGCATCACAGGGCGGAAAAAGGAGTCATGATTCCATATCAGCCAACGGGAGAGGATATGGATTTTATCCGGACACAGGATTACATTCATACCGATCTTTCGTGGAATGTGACAGGATTGCTGAAGGACATGAGAAGCAAGGGAACGAAGATCTATTTTGATTTTTCTAAGCGGTATCGGCATGAGGATGTTCCGACCATTCTAAAAAATATCAATTATGGTATTTTTTCATTTGAAGAGGAGACCGAGGAGGTAAGAGAGCTTTTGCGGATGGGCTGTTCCATGGGAGCCGAGGTGCTGCTTGCCACGTTTGGGGAAGGAGGCTCTCTGGCTTTTGACGGAACAGAGTTTTATCGACAGCCGTGCATACCGGCACCGAAGCTGGTGAATACCGTAGGCGCGGGAGATTCCTATGGCGCCGGCTTTATGAGCGGAGTTCTTCGGGGCAGGAGCATACCGGAATGTATGCTTTCCGGCGCGAAAAAGGCTGCTGAGATTGTCAGTATATTTGAACCTTATCATGTGTAAAGGAAGCTTTGGAGAGAAAGGAGTTGTCGTTTCGTGATTATTGATGTACATGTACACCCGGTGTTATTTGGTCCGATCTGTACAGATTCGGACAGGGTGAATTTCAGAAAGAAGGCGTTTGGCCTGTACAAATCATCTCCTGTGCCCATGGAGCAGGTCATGGCTGTGATGGATCATGCCGGAGTGGATCGGGCGGTAATTCTTGCGGAAGATTATTCTGCATCGATGGGACAGCCGATTGTGTCAAACGAAGAAGTAAAGAGGATCGTAGAATTGTTTCCGGAACGCTTTATCGGCTTTGCCAGTGTCGATCCGCGAGAGGAATGTGCGGCAGAAAAACTGAAGGACGCGTTTGAAAAGCTGAATTTGATGGGTCTGAAGCTGAATTTATCCCATTTAAATATGTATCCGGATGACAGACGGTTAAAACCGTTATTAGATCTGTGCACAAAGTATGACAAGTCGGTACTGTTTCACAGCGGCTTCAGCTGGGAACCGGATTCCCCGTCAAAATATACACGTCCGATTTTGTTTGAAGATATCGCCGTGGAATATCCGACGCTTCGGTTCTGCCTGTCGCATCTGGGATGGCCCTGGGTGGATGAGCTGTGCATGCTGTTGTTAAAGTATCCCAATGTTTATACAGATACGGCGACGGTATTTATGGACAGCCCCAAAAACTATTATGAACAGATTTTCTTGAAAAATATGGCTCCGGGATGGCTGCAGAATAATCTGATGGATAAGGTGATGTATGGATCCAACCTCCCCAGATTTCGCCAGGTCAGAACAAAGGACGGTCTGGAAAAACTAAATCTTCGTCCAGATGTGCTGAAAAAAATCCTGGGAGAGAATGCGGAAGTGTTTCTGGGAATGAAAGGAAGAGGCTATGATTATTAAATCTTATACGCATGAAATTGCCAGCAGACAGGAATTTGAAATGGTAAAAATCACAGATCAGGTGCAAAAGGACGTGGCTGCCAGCGGAATCACAGCGGGAGTTGTTTTTGTCATATCCATGCACACGACTACGGCGATTATGATAAATGAAAGCCTTCCCTGTGTGGAAAAGGACATTGAACTGACGCTGGAACGGTTGATACCAACAGACGGAGATTACGTGCATACCCATATGCTTCCAAGCTATGGAACCTGCAGCGGAAATGCCCCGGGACATTTGAAGTCAATGCTTTGCGGAAATCATTGTGTGCTTCCGGTAATAGATGGAAAAACAGCGGGCGGAAGTGCCCAGGATATTTATTTTGTGGAGTTCGATGGACTGAAGATAAGAAAATATACGGTTCAGATCATGGGAGAATAACCTAATTTTTCCTGTAACAGAGAATAGCGCCCTGCTTTGCCAAAGTGAGGCGCTATTCTTCTGCATCGAATTCGATGCCAGTGTGTACACACGATTATAAGTGCTCACCAAAGCAACGGATTCTTTATCAAAAACGAAACATGGATGCTTGTACTTTCTGTAAAGGTTTGCGAAGAAAGGAACGGCATTATATTTGACTAAGAGAAGGTCACTTTACATCCCTCAAAATGGGTAAAGTGACCTTTTTATATTATCTTTTATTTAAGGGGAATCATGTATTAGAAGCAACTTGTGATAAGAAAACTAGGAATGTAACATTTTTAATCCTCTTTTTAAATAAATTGGATTTTTATAATATTATGGTTTTCAGAACTTATTTCTTATCTTTTGGTATTCTCTAGGTGAATATCCTTTTAGCTTGTGGAAGAGTCGGCTGAAATAAAGCTGGTTATCATACCCGACAATCTTAGAAATCTCATTGATGGAATAAGTTGTTGTTTCAAGTAAAATCTGAGCATTGGTGATTCGGATTCCTACTGGATAGTGGATTTGAAAGTCAAAGAACGTTTAACCGAACATTTAAAGAAAGATACAAAATATCGCCGAGTGACTATCGGAGTAAATGCGTGAAAGATATGTTGTTATAAACGGTTCTATTAATGGAAAAGAGCTTTCTGTATCCACAAAGAAAAATCCGGAACGGAAGTTTCAGACGGAAACCCATACCGTTATAGGAAAAGCAGCCGGAGACTTCCAGAACCAACAGAAGATCCAGAAAAATGATCGTGAACAGAGGCTGGCAGGAATCTACTACAACCGAGGAAGAAATGCAGGAGAAGATTAAACGGATGCCGGTTACAGAAGCAAGCCGAATGGCAGTGTACTAAAATTTGGTGGATGTAACTGAAGAAAAAATATGATATAATGTGAGTAACAAGTCGGGATTTATAAAGGAGAATATTGATGAAACTATTTTTATGTTCGCACTTTTCAAGT
>NZ_QUJT01000029.1:0-2072 GCF_003480955.1 Clostridium sp. AM27-28 | reverse complement strand
GTGAGCATGACATGGGCGTGGGGATTGTGTCCCGGCGGATGGGGGTCATGGATGGCAAAGTCAGCAATCATGCCTTTGGAAACAAACTGCTTCTGGCAAAACTCCCGGACAAGGACAGCATACTGGTCGGGCGGTATCTCTCTGGGGATGGTAAGCACCCACCGCCTTGCAAGCTGGGAGTTCCATTGTTTTTCCACCGCTTCGGCGGCGTTCCACAAAGTATTGCGGTCTGCATATTCCTGTGGGGCATTAGGTGGGAGCAGGATTTCATTGTGGACGATACCACGCTTTTCCGGGTAGTGCTTCACTTGCTGGTCATATTCACAGAACAGTTTTTCGCCACTCTGGTAAGCAGCGGCGGCAACCGCAGACTGCCGCTGACTGCGCTGAACAATCGTGATTTCGTTGTGTGGACAGGGCATTTCGTGTCCCTCCTTTCGCTAATTGGTGGACGGGGTGGCGTTTTACCACCTCATTTTGGGCAGAAAAAAAGCAGGAAACCTTTCTTTCAGATTTCCTGCTCGGTGTGCCGCTGTGTGGGCGGCGGGTATTTAGTTGTAAAAGTTCGGGACAAGTTGACCCGATGTGAAGCTGACGAACTGGAATTTATTTGTTGTTATTTTCTATCAATCCCCAAAACATCATAGTATTCATCACTATACTCAATGCCACTATTGTCAAAGCGAGATTGCAGTTCTTTTACATAGTCATAAGGGTTATCAATAGGGGAAATTTCTAATTCTGTTTCAAGATAACTTAATGTCGCTTTCTGTTCCTCTGTGCGGATTGCTTCTTCCTCTTTGAGGTGTTTTTCAAATTTGTCTTTGTCCATCCAAATAATCTGCTCAATAGGATTAGTAGAACCACAAGCAAGAATAAGTCTCATAAAATCCTCAAAGGTTCTTGCCAGTGGATAAACAAAAACATCTGCACAAGTATCAGGATTGCAGGCAAAAACCATTTCCCCATACGGCTCAATAAAGCAATACATAATACTTCCTTCAAAACCTATTGCCTTTGCATTGGTCGGATAGCAGAAGTAAGAATAAATATCTTCAACTTGTTCAAGACAAATCAAAGAGCCATTTATATTCAGTTCTTTGTATTGGTCAAAAAGTGTTTCCATTTTATCACACTCCTTTACAACTTCTAATTTTTCAGTTCTACAAGTTGGAAGTTGTCGCTATGAAATTTCTTTTTCATCATCTCTTGGTGGTCGGATATAACATAACATTTCTTTTTCACAAGCACCAAATTTTGAGAAATTGGATTTCGCTTCTTTTAGCGTTATTCCATGATTAGAGTCGCTTGGTTCGTTATCAGAAGCAATGAACGGGTCATTCTCCCAAAAACAAACGGGGCAAATATACCCACAATCTTCATTTGCCGGAACATTATAGGTAAAATATCCGCAGCAAGGACATTGGTATTTTTTCATATAAACCTCACGTTTAAGCCTTGACCTCAAATTCCTGATTTATTTCTGACTTTATTATACTTCATCGATTATCGAAAAGATAGCATATTTTATGAAACTTGTCGGCTGGGAACAGCTTGCACCGCAAGGTGTCCCCAACAGGCAAGTCCACAAAAGGGTAGCTGGCTGCAGCCAGCGCAGGGGAAGTGTAGCGTCCCCTGTTTGATTTGGAGCAGACCATGACTGCGGAAAATCACAGCTCTCCGGCGAGGAGCCTTCGGAGAACGCAATGCACCAACCTCTGGGTGGTGTATAATTGCGCCCTTAGTAAACTAAGGGGTTTCCAGCTTCTCCCGTTCCAACAGTTTTTTCAATAGTTCCTGCGTGTCCTGCCTGTGAAAAATGAGTTTCAACAACAGCATGACATCATCATCTGTTAGGCGTTCCGGCTCTTGCAGAAAACTTTCCAGCATACCGCCACGAGTGCAGAGCCGGTGCGTCCGTTCCTTTCGGGTAAGCTGCTTTAACTGGTGCTGCAATGCCTTTTCATCATTGATGGCTTTCCGCAGTTTCTTTTCGCTTTTCTCCAGCTCCCGGTTGAGCTTTTCCAGCTTCGAGGTATCAGGCAAGGGCAGCGTCCTCCTTTCCCGGTATC
>NZ_QUJT01000028.1:0-2159 GCF_003480955.1 Clostridium sp. AM27-28 | reverse complement strand
ACTGGCACAGGACTTCGGGCTTTCCTATGAGGACTGGAAGCCGCCGGGAAAGGAAAAAAAGCCAAAGCCCCGGCAGAAATCCCCGGAGGAACAGTTTCAGGAAGCAAAGAACCGCTGCTTCCGTATTCTTGCTGATTATCTCCATCTGCTTCGGGCATGGAGAACGGACTACGCCCCACACTCCCCGGAGGAAGCCTTTCATCCCCGGTTTATAGAAGCCTTACAGAAGCAAGACCAAGTGGAGTATCTGCTGGATGTGCTGCTGTTCGGGGAAACAGAGGAAAAAGCGGCTTTGATTACGGACTACGGAAAGGATGTGATACAGCTTGAACAGCGAATGGCAGAGCTTGCCGCCGCAGACGCAGCAAGAACTAAAAAACACCATGAACGCCATGCAGCCACCCCAGAGCATTGAGGAAATCAAGGAGGGGCTGGAAACTACCGAGAAAGGCGGTGTCCGTCAGAGCATACGGAACTGCCTGACTGTATTCCAGCGTGACCCGCTGCTTTCCGGGGCTATCGCATACAACATCCTGACTGACCGCAAGGACATCATAAAGCCCATCGGCTTCCACAGGGAAAGCACCGCCCTGAACGATACAGATATGAAGTATCTGCTTCTTTATCTGGAAGAAACCTACGGGCTTACCAATGAGAAAAAGATTGATAACGCCATCGGGATTGTGGCGAATGAAAACAAGTACCACCCCATCCGGGATTATTTAAGTTCCCTTGTGTGGGACGGGACAGAGCGAATCCGCTTCTGCCTGCGGCACTTTCTGGGGGCTGACGCAGACGATTACACCTATGAAGCGTTGAAGCTGTTCCTGCTGGGTGCAATCTCACGAGCCTTTCAGCCGGGGTGCAAGTTTGAAATCATGCTCTGTCTGGTAGGCGGTCAGGGGGCTGGCAAGTCCACTTTCTTCCGTCTGCTGGCAGTCCGGGACGAGTGGTTCTCCGATGATTTGCGGAAGCTGGACGATGACAATGTGTACCGCAAGCTGCAAGGTCACTGGATTATCGAAATGTCGGAAATGATGGCAACCGCCAACGCCAAGAGCATTGAGGAAATCAAGTCATTTTTAAGCCGGCAGAAAGAGGTTTACAAGATACCTTATGAAACCCACCCGGCAGACCGCCCCCGTCAGTGCGTGTTTGGCGGCACTTCCAATGCCCTGGACTTCCTGCCCCTTGACCGTTCCGGCAACCGCCGCTTTATCCCCGTCATGGTGTACCCGGAGCAAGCCGAGGTTCACATTTTGGAGGACGAAGCTGCTTCCAGAGCCTATATCGAGCAGATGTGGGCAGAAGCGATGGAGATTTACCGAAGCGGCAGGTTCAAGCTGGCTTTCAGCCCCGCCATGCAGCGCTATCTCAAAGAACACCAGCGGGATTTTATGCCGGAGGACACCAAAGCAGGGATGATACAGGCGTATCTTGATAAGTACACCGGGAGCATGGTCTGCTCCAAGCAGATCTACAAGGAAGCCTTGAACCATGCTTTTGACGAGCCGAAGCAATGGGAAATCCGGGAAATCAACGAGATTATGAACCAGTGCATTTCCGGCTGGAGGTACTTCCCGAACCCAAGAATGTTTTCAGAATATGGCAGACAAAAGGGCTGGGAGCGTGAAAACCCGGCAACGGACTTAAGCAACCCGTCTGAAAAAACGATGGACGGTTTTGTGGAGGTCACAGAACAGATGGAGCTTCCATTCTGAAAAGGACAGCCCGTTGCACCCCCTGTTGCTATCCCGTTGCCGAGCCGGTTGCCGGGGAAAAACCTTTATTTCCGGGCTTTTCTCCCTTATAACAACCAAAACAACAGAAAAATAAAAGAAAAGTATAAATAGTAACCATCGCCAGATTGAGATTGTTTGCAAGGTCTTTTGAAGCCCGTTGCCGGACTTCGTTGCCGACACCCTCTGTCTGGCTATTTTCATGTATGGAGGATAACTGCCTATGGCAAAAAACAAAACAGAGATTCATGTTACAACGGTGTTTGACGGGGAGCTGGACGCAACCGATGTGTTCGTCAGCCTGATTTCCCAGAAATACGGTAAGACAAATACGAAAGAATATCTTGCTAAAAAGAAAGATATGGGTTATAATGAAGATGAGGTTCAAAAGAGCCAGATACCGTCTGGATTGTGTGGGTA
>NZ_QUJT01000027.1:0-2445 GCF_003480955.1 Clostridium sp. AM27-28 | reverse complement strand
CGTTGGCAGAGATAAGCAGATATATGAGGCTGCTGGGGAGGTGGAAGGAATGATGGAGATAAAGATAACACCAAGAAAACCAGATGAAGTTGGTGGCTATCTCATGATGCCGCTAGTGGCAAACGTGCCAAATGGGCGCAAAGGCTGGAAGATAGTTAAGTGCCCGGAATGCGGGGCAGCGTGCTGGTATAGACCGGAGCAGGAGAAGGCAAGGGCGATAGCAGTATGCACGATGTGCGCCCTGAAACATGGATTTGGGAGGTAATAGAATGCGGTTGATAGCAAATAACGACGGAACGTGGAGTGCTCATGATGAGACTTATGATATCATTATCCGCTGCGGCACAAAAGAGGAAAATGAGCGGGTTATGGAGCTTCTGAAAAACGAGCCGATCTCCAAAAAAGACGTTTTGGAAATCATCAAAGAAACCGGAGGATGTGATTCGTCGGACAATTTCTCGAAAGGCTGGGATATGGCTTGCGATGCGATCACGAAGAAGGTATCGGAAAGGTTATAGCATGGATAGAAAGGAAACGACAAAATTTCTTGGCGAGTTGCTGGAACGGCAGTATTTAAGTGGGCTGGGAAAACATTGGGCGAAAGAGGTAAACATCGATCCGGGCTCAGCACGGACGCATCGCCGGATCGACTATATGTTATTCCAGCCAGCGGGACAGCGTAATATATCGGACATCGAAAAGGGAATCTTTATCTGTTACGAAATCAAGAGTTGCAAGGCAGATGTATATAGCGGGAATGGGTTGAATTTCATCGGAGAAAAGAATTACATAGTAACCACGATGCAGTGCTATAAAGACATTAAAGAGGATTATCTAAGCGGGGCACTTGACGCACATATCCGCAGTATCGATCCAGGATCGTCGACAGAATACGGAATCATAGTGGCTATTCCAAAAACGAGAATGCTCGAAGATGAATTTCAGAATCCGACACCGCTGGATGGGAACCTGGATAAATGGAAACTGGCGATCGCCATCAAGTGTTTTGACGGTCGCCGGAAGCGGTCAATGGTCGAATTGTTATTTTGCATGTTAAGGAGCGGAAGATGAGGTGAAATAGATGGACTTGGAGAAGAAAGCAATAGAACGAATCAGGATGGCGTCTGAATTGTCGCTGTATCACTATAAGCAGCCTTTGATTTGCACATACAGCGGCGGCAAGGATAGTGACGTGATGCTAGAATTATTTAAACGGTCAGGAGTACCCTTTGAGGTATTAAATTCCCATACCACAGTGGACGCGCCGCCGACGGTGTACCATATCCGAAAAAGATTTAGGCAGCTTGAAGAGCAAGGGATAAAAGCGACAATTAAATACCCGCCGCTCACGATGTGGCAACTAATCCCAAAGAAATTACTTCCGCCGACGCGGGTAGCTCGGTATTGCTGTGCGGTATTTAAGGAGGGGAACACCCCCAACCGATTTGTCGCAACCGGCGTCAGATGGGCTGAGAGCAAAAAAAGGCAAGGCAGACAAGAAATCGAGCCAAGTAATTATAAACTTGCAAAAAAAATGCGGACATTAGATGAAAACGCGCAGGAACGCTTGATCGTAGAGCGTTGCGAAATGCGGGCGAGTATGATAGTAAATCCCATATTAGACTGGAAAGATCGGGATATATGGGAATTTTATAATACAGAATGCGGAGAAAGAAATCCTCTATACGACATGGGGTATTACCGTGTGGGGTGCATTGGTTGCCCAATGGCAGTCAAGAGCAGAGAGAAAGAGTTTGCTGACTTTCCAACATATCGGCGGGCATATATCCGGGCGTTTGACAAGATGCTGGATGCCATCCACGCAAAAGGAAAGACGACGATCTGGAAAACGGGAGAAGATGTTTTTCACTGGTGGATGGAGAGTAAAAATATAGATGGGCAGTATAGCATGATCCTTGATGGCGAGGAAATAATCGGATATGCAGAAAAGAGGGGATGAATCATGAGCGAAAAATGCAATAGAGCGTGCTGGAACTGCTGGTATGACGAGTTTTGTGACTGGCAACCGGCGGGCGATGAAGATGCGTGCGAAGAATTTGTACCGGAGGAGGGCAATAGAAAATGACTGTATCGAAGGAAATAGCTGAGAAAGCAGCTCGTTATGAAAAATTAGTGAATGAGGCAAATGAACTTTTCAAGGAACTTGACGAATGGGTCAACGAAAACGGCTTTGATGGCATTTACGCACATTCGTTTGGAGTTTCGAAGGAAGTGCATGGGGAAGAACAATCGGATGGTGAATGGTGTGATCAAATCATGATATGGGAGGATTCTGGAGACGGCACATATTATTATCCTATTGAGGGAAGCAATATGTATATGTACGTTAAATATTCGTTTTGAGAAAGGAAGCCAGTGATGAATTTATACAGGAGGAGAATGAGGTCGATGATTAACGGAGAATTGATAGTAGATAACTTTGCT